>JBKKAO010000409.1:0-15562 GCA_046714645.1 Burkholderiales bacterium
GAGGTATTGGTCACCAAGGCCGCATCCGCGCCCACGTGTGGCGCGATGCGCTCGTACAAGGCCTTCTTCAGATCCAATCGCTCGGCGATCGCCTCGATGATGAGATCGCATTCTCTAAGCCGCTCAAGGTGCTGATCGTAATTTGCGGCTTCGATATGTGCGAGCTTAGCCTTGACTGCGATCGGACTGGGTTCGAGCTTGCCCAGGTTGTCGATGGCATTTCGCACGATGCCATCGGGATCGCCCTCTTTGGCCGGAAGATCGAAGAGCAACACGGGAACATTGGCGTTGACGAGATGGGCGGCGATCTGCGCGCCCATCGCGCCGGCACCGAGCACCGCCACTCTTCCCATGGAGGGCGGCACCTAGAATGTCAGGGTCAGTTGCACGCTAAAGATGTCGATCGAGGCATCGTATTCGCCAGCGACCGTCGTGGAAAACGACGGTGCGACGGCTCTGGTCTGATTTATCGCGCTATTGCCCGCGAATAAGTGCGCGTAGCCGATATCGACCGCCCCTGCGCCGGCGAACCGATATTTCGCACCCACTGAAACCCCTAGGCGGTCGCTGTCCGGCAAACGCACCGTTCGATTGGCATCGTCCACCGGCGATTCATCGAAGGCGACTCCGCCCTTGAGGGTCCAACGCTCATCGAGGTAGTAGTTCACTCCCAGCGCAACGCGCCAGGCGTCGTTGAAGTTGAATACCAACTGATCCGCGACCGTGCCGTTCGAGCGGTTGATGATGTTGACTCGAGCCACTTCGCTCCAGTGGGTCCACGAGAGATCGCCCAGCAGTTCCCACTTCTCGCCGTACTTTTGCAGCAAGCTCAGCGTGGCGATATCCGGAAAAGTGATGCCGGCTTCCGCGGCGAATGACGTTACCGCTGCACCCGCGATGGAAGTGACCGACACACTGCCCTCCAAGGTGTAGTCGATCTTAGACCGGTAGGCAAGCCCAAGGCGCATATCGGATCCCAGCTGGAATAGCGCGCCCGCGTTCCATCCCCAGGCATCGTCTTTAGCCTCTAGCAGCGCGCGCCCTTCGGCCGGCCCAGGTATGAGCAAGGCATTCGTCAGTTCCGCTTCGGCTCTCTGCCAATTGATGCCCACGCCCAGCGAGATCATATCGCTCACTTTAAATGCCAGGGACGGGTTGACGTTGATCGTCTTTAATTCAGACTTTATGCCTTGGAAACGGCCCAACCAGGTATCTTCGTACTCGGTCTTCAGGCCAAAGGGTGCATTGATCCCCAGACCAAAGGCAAGCTTTTCCCCGGCCGGCACACTGAAATAAAGATTTGGCACCACGGCGAAATCGCCCGCGTCTCCCCCGGTTCCCGTTCCCAGCAACCCGACGGGAACGGTGCTCGATCCACTGCCTGAAAACTTGGTACTCACATTGATGCCATGCACGGCTCCCACGGCCTGAATACCTCGCAGTTGCGTTAACCCGGCAGGGTTAAGGAAGACCGTGCTGGCATCCTCGGCGACGGCCGCGGTACCGGCGAAGGCGTTGCCCGCCAAACTCGCGTTTTGCTCCAGCAGGGCGAACCCCGCTCCATGACCCTCCACGGCAACCACGCTTCCCACCAACAAAACGGAAAGGTTGTGCAACTTAGACTTTCTTCTCATAGTGTTCTCCATGGGTTGACGAACAACCTCTATTTCAATATGGGCCGGGGCCGCCTCTGATCATCCATCGCGACATAGGTCAGCGTCGCCTCGGTCACCTTCACGCAGACTTCCTCTTGCGTCCCGCGTTGCGCATAGACCTCCACGTCCACGGTGATGGAAGTGCGGCCCACGCGTTTGACCGCGGCGTAGAAACTCACCAGATCTCCGATGAAAACCGGTTCCTTGAACACAAAGGAATTCACCGCTACGGTAGCGACTCTCCCCTTTGCCAAGCGAAAGCACGGAATGGATCCCGCGATATCCACTTGCGACATGATCCAACCGCCAAAGATGTCGCCGGTTGCATTCGCGTCCTTCAACATGGGCACGACGCGAATGACGGGCTCCTTTCCAGCGGGCAGGGCCGTCTTGACTGCCTCATCGTGCAGCGTCCGGGAACTCACGCTTCGGCCTTCTCTGGCGCCACACTGGCATGCGAATCCGCAACCTTCCTCGAGTCATCTGGTTGCTGCACAGGTGCGGCAGACGCCGCCTGGCGGCGGCCCACGTCGTGAGGAAAATCGTCCACCATGATGCACGCCTTGCGCAACTGCGCATAGCGCCG
The DNA here is from genome assembly GCA_046714645.1 of Burkholderiales bacterium. Taxonomy (GTDB): domain Bacteria; phylum Pseudomonadota; class Gammaproteobacteria; order Burkholderiales; family SHXO01; genus SHXO01. The sequence continues at coordinate 2,242 of JBKKAO010000409.1, forward strand.
CCATTGTTGCGCTTCCTCCGCGCTGATGGTCTTGGCGCTCAGTGCCGCGTCCACTTGGCCGCTCATGGACGTTGGCATGCCGCGATGAACCTGTCCGTTGTTTCGAACCTTCGCCTCTACAGCCTCGGCGGATTCCACGGCATCGAGCGCCAGCTCCAAGCGGCCGATGGGATCGGCCTCGCTTTTTTCGAAATACACCTCCGAGGTCAAGCGCTCCCGCGCCGCAGAAGGTTGCATGATGAGTCGCGTCACTCGCTGGCCTAACTCGTCGCTAGGGGCCGCGAAGCGACGCCCCAAGGGAAACACGATTCGTTTCATGAGCGCCGCCAACACCCGATTGGGGAAATTCTCGAACACCCCATAGGCTGCTTCTTGCGCGCGGTAGCAACATTCTTCCAAAGCCCAGTTCGCCAACGGCACATCCGTGTGCTGCTGCCCCTCATCCTCGAAGCGCTTGAGCACGGCCGATGAGAGGTACAAGTAACTCAGCATATCTCCCAAGCGCCCGGAGAGTTTCTCCCGGCGCTTCAAGGTGCCCCCCAGCACGAGCATGGCCACATCGGCCATGAAGGCAAAGCCCGCGGCAAGCCGCGAGAGATTCCGGTAGTGCCGCGCCAGTTCGCGAGAACCCGGCACCGGTTTGAGCCGCGCTCCGCCTAAGCCAAGAAAAAGCGATCGCGCCACGTTACCGGCGACAAAGGCCATGTGACTCCCTAGCGTCTGGTCGAACAATTCCGCGCCGGCGCTTTGATCCGCGTAACCCACCGCCTCGATTTCCTTCAGCACATAAGGGTGAGCGCGAATCGCTCCTTGGCCAAAGATGATCATGCTGCGGGTCAGGATGTTGGCGCCCTCCACGGTAATACCGATGGGAGCTTGCTGGTATGCGCGGCCGAGATAGTTGTTTGGTCCCAAGCAGATGCCCTTGCCACCGTGCACGTCCATGGCATCGTTGATGACCGCGCGCCCGCGCTCCGTGCAGTGGTACTTCACGATGGCGGACAACACTGAGGGTTTCTCGCCCAAATCCACCGCGCCGGCGGTCATGGTGCGGGCGGCATCCATCATATAGGTGTTGCCGCCGATGCGCGCCATTGCCTCCTCCACGCCTTCGAACTTGCCGATGGGCACGCGAAATTGCCGGCGGATGCGCGCATAAGCGCCAGTGGTGCGGGCTGCCATTTTGGCCATGCCCACGCTGGAGGAAGGCAAGGAGATGGACCGGCCTGCCGCCAGGCACTCCATGAGCATGCGCCAGCCCTGGCCCACGCGTTCTTGTCCGCCGATCACCCATTCCATGGGTATGAATACGTCCTTACCCCAGGTGGGCCCATTCATGAAGGAAGCGTTGAGCGGAAAGTGTCTCCGCCCGATATGCACACCTGGATGGTTGGTGGGAATGAGCGCCAGCGTAATACCCAACTCTTGCTCTTGGCCCAGGAACCGGTCCGGATCGTACAGACGAAAGGCCAGGCCCAGCAAGCTCGCCACGGGCCCCAGCGTGATATAGCGCTTGTCCCAGGTCACCCGCATCCCCAGCACCTGCCGGTCCTCGTAGGTCCCGTAGCAGACGATTCCAGAGTCAGGAATGGATCCAGCGTCAGACCCCGCGTCCGGTCCGGTGAGCGCGAAGCACGGCATTTCCAAGCCCTGCGCCAAACGGGGGAGGTAATAGCGCTTCTGTGCATCGGTACCGTAGTGAAGCAAAAGCTCCGCGGGACCCAGCGAATTGGGCACCATCACCGACACTGCGGCCGGCGCGCTGCGAGTGGAGAGCTTGGTGATGACTTGCGAATGGGCATAGGCAGAAAATCCTAGGCCTCCATAGTCCTTGGGAATGATCAACCCTAAGAAACCCTCGTCCTTGATGAACTGCCACACGGACGCGGGCATGTCGTTCAGCTCATAGCTCGCTTCCCAATCGTTGGTCATGGCGCATAGGTCCTCGACGGGGCCATCGAGAAAATCGCGCTCCTCCTTGCTAAGAGTAGGACGAGGATAGGCTAGGAGTTTGTTCCAGTCCGGACGGCCGGAGAATAAATCCGCGTCCCACCACACGGTCCCCGCATTGAGCGCCTCTTGTTCCGTTCTCGAAATCCGCGGCATCACCTGCCGGAACCATCCCAACAAGGGATCGCTTATGAGCAAGCGGCGAAGCTTTGGGACCAGGATGATGGCGGAGACGGCCATGAAAAGCGTCCATAGCCCTGTCAATTTCACGAATGAAAACGGCGATAGAAAGGAGGCCAGCAATAAGAAACCAGCGGCGCACACCGACCAAGTCCAACGACTCGCTTCGCCATAGGCCAGCGCCCACATTAGGCCCACACCCGCGACGGCCCAGATCCAGTGCGCCATGTTGCACTCCCACATTCAGTGAAGATCGGGCCAGAAGCAAGTCCCGTACAACGCGAATGCTACACGAAGGACCTGGGACGACCGTGATGACGTTGGGATGCCCTGGTGCGAACGTCCCGGCAGTGCCGGGTTGCCCCAAGCTTCACCGCTACCTAAAGCTACCCGCGTTAGGATTACTGGCGGATGTAGGGCGCTTGGACCCGGCAATGGACGTTGTCGGCACCAGCGGAGCGGTGGGGCTTATCGCGTTCACCACCGAAGTGGTAGGCATGCTCGGAGAAGTTGCCGAACGCCCGCCTTTTATCTCTACATTGGGCTCCACGGCGACCGGATTGGGGATGAAGAAAGTCGGGAGGACGTTGGCCGCTCGTGCTGTGCGCGGCCAGAACAAGCCGACCCAAAGATCGTACATTCCAGCCTCGGGCGATGACCTGCACTCTTCCTGTACAGAGCGCCTGGCAGTGTTTAGATACGCACCGCGCTCATCTTCGGTGATCCAAGTGACTTCCCCCGTACTCAGGGGGTGCATGAGTCCCAGTTCATGATAGTGCTGCAGAAACTCGACGATTTGCACGGCTCGGTCACAGGCGACCGTGCCGGTCACACCGCCTCCAGCCTCCGCGGGGCGAGAGGATTGCCATTGCGAGAGTCTCTCCTTCTCCTCGGCGGCCCGGTGCCTAGCCGATTCTTGCTCCTCTGGAGCGGGAGCGGGTGGCGCTTCGAGGATACGTTGTGGGGCTTTGTCGATCTCTACATTGCCGTAGTGAACTTGGCCCGCGTCGTCCACCCACACTCGGATTACGTTTTCCGCATTGGTACTCCGAGCCGCCACAACGAACAACAAGCCGAACAAAAGGCGTTGGGTCTCTAATCTCATTTTCGATGCTCCTAGGTTCCGGGCAGCGCCGGCCCGATGAGACGCAGTGTAGCGAGGCTATCGAGCGGAATACAGACCTTATCCCGGCTTTTTCACACTGAATCCAGGAATCTTCGCCAGCCGTGGGATGCATCCCTTACAACTGATGGCTCTCCAACGCGAGAGCGCTGGCCGCCCCGTTCACGATGGCTTGCCGGTAGGCGTGGGACAACGGAAGATGGTGCTCGGCGAAAAAGCGCGCGGTGGCGATTTTGCCGCGATAGAAATCCGTTTCCGTGCTTCCGGCATCCAATCGCTGCTTGGCGATGAGCGCGGACTTCGCCAATTGGTAGCCGCCTAGCACTGTCCCCCAGAGTTTTAGGTAGGGCACCGCTCCGGTCACCGCGGCGCGAACGTCGGTGCCGTAAGTCTGAAGCACCCACTGCGTACTGGCGGCCAAGCCACTCACCCCCTCGGCCAGGGCGCTGCGAATGGCGGTGATAGCCGGATGATCAGTGCGCCCCAATTCCGCATCGAAGGCGCGCATTTCTCCGATGAGCCACTTCGCCGTCATGCCCTTCTCCGCCGCTACTTTTCTACCCATTAGGTCATTCGCCTGAATTCCCGTGGTGCCCTCGTAGATGGTCGTAATGCGCGCATCGCGCAAGTGCTGAGCCGCGCCGGTCTCCTCGATGAAGCCCATGCCGCCGTGCACTTGCACGCCCAGGGAAGTCACTTCGAGGGCCTGCTCCGTGGACCATCCTTTCACGATGGGGGTGACAAAGTCCACCAGAGATTGATGCTTGAGACGCTCGTTGCGGTCCGGATGCCGGTGCGAAATATCCAAAGAAGATGAGGCCAGCACAGCGATGGCCCGCATGGCTTGCGTCTGCGCCCGCATGCTCATCAGCATTCGCCGCACGTCAGGATGCTGCACGATGGGCACCCGTTCTCCGCCACGCACGGCGATATCCTTGCCTTGCACACGATCCTTGGCGAAAGCCAACGCTCGCTGGTAGGCGCGCTCGGACAGACCGATGCCCTCGATCCCCACTTCCAGGCGGGCGCAGTTCATCATGGTGAACATGTACTCCAGGCCGTGATTCTCCTGGCCGAAGAGGTACCCGATGGCGCCTTCCTTATCGCCGAAAGCCAGCACGGCGGTGGGACTTCCGTGGATACCGAGCTTGTGTTCGATAGACACGCACTTCACATCGTTACGCGCGCCCAAGCCGCCATCGGCCTTGACCAGCACCTTGGGCACGATGAACATGGAAATGCCTTTCACTCCCTCCGGTGCGCGCGGCGTACGCGCCAGCACCAGATGAATGATGTTTTCCGTCCAGTCGTGTTCGCCGTAGGTGATGAATATTTTGGTCCCATGCAATCGGTAGTGATCGCCTTCGGGCACCGCGCGCGTGCGAACCGCGGCCAAGTCGGAACCCGCCTGAGGTTCCGTTAGGTTCATGGTTCCCATCCACTCTCCGCTGACGAGCTTGGACAGGTAGGTGCGTTGTTGCTCTTGCGTTCCGTGTTTGCTAAGGGCGATGACGCTGCCGTTGGTAAGCATCGGTCCCAAGCAGAAAGCCATATTGGCGCCGTTCCAAATCTCGGCCACGGCATGAGACAGGATGTGGGGCAATCCCTGCCCTCCGAAGGCCGGATCCCCCGGCAATGCCGGCCATCCGCCTTCGCGATAGCGGCGATAGGCGTCCTTGAACCCGGGTGGCGTGCTCACCACTCCATCGTTCCATTTACACCCGACCTTATCGCCCGTGGCGTTTAGGGGGCTCAACACCCCGGTGGCGAACTTTCCCGCCTCCTCTAAGACCGCGTCGACGAGATCGCCGTTGACTTCTTCACATCCGGGCAGCGAGGTGATCTGATCCAGGCCACAAAGCTCTTTGATGACGAACTGCATATCTCGAAGGGGGGCGGCGTAATCTGCCATGACGAAGCTCCGGTGTGTGAGTGGGATTAACCCAAGGCTGCAGTCAGTTCAGGGATTGCCTGAAACAAATCAGCTACCAAACCATAGTCGGCGATTTGGAAGATCGGCGCTTCGGCGTCCTTGTTGATAGCGACAATTACCTTGCTGTCCTTCATCCCCGCCAGATGTTGGATCGCACCGGAGATGCCCACTGCCACGTAGAGCTCCGGTGCCACCACCTTACCGGTCTGTCCCACTTGATAGTCATTGGGAACGAAACCCGCATCCACCGCCGCGCGCGAGGCCCCCACCGCGGCACCTAACTTATCCGCCAGTGCCTCCAGAAGCTTGAAATTCTCGCCGTTGCCCATGCCACGGCCGCCCGATACGATCACGCGGGCGGCGGTCAGCTCGGGCCGTTCGGACTTGGTCAACTCCTGGCTGATGAGTTTAGACAATCCGCTGTCTTCGGCCGCCGTCAGGGATTCCACCACCGCGCTCCCGCCCTCGCTGGGCGCGGGATCGAAGGCAGTGGTGCGCACAGAGATGACGTAGATCGAATCACTGGATTGCACGGTCGCCAAGGCGTTGCCGGCGTAGATGGGACGCACGAAGGTGTTGGCGGATTCCACCGCCACGACTTCGGAGATCTGTGCCACGTCGAGCAGAGCGGCCACGCGGGGCAAAAAATTCTTGCCAAAGGTGGAAGCTGGCGCCAGCACGTGACTGTAGTGCGGCGCCAGACTAACAATTAAGCCCGCCATGTTCTCCGCGAGGCAGTGAGCGTATTGCGCCACATCCACCACGAGAACCTTCGCCACCCCGGCGATCTTGGCGGCCACGCCCACCGCGCCGCTACAGTGATGACCCGCGATTAAAAGATGCACGCCACCACCGATCTTGATGGCGGCGCTCACGGTGTTCAGTGTGCTGGGTTTGATCCCAAGATTGTTATGTTCAGCTATAACGAGCACCGTCATATCAAATCACCTTCGCTTCGTTCTTGAGTTTATGGACCAATTCCTCGACGGACTTGACTTGCACACCGGCGCTACGTTTGGCTGGCTCCTCCACCTTTAGAGTCCGAAGACGCGGCGTCATGTCCACGCCTAAATCCTCCGGCTTCATGACATCCATCGTCTATATCTTGGCCTACATGATGATAGGCAGGGTCACATAGCGCGGCTCGTTCAAGCGCAGATCGGTGGTCACAATAGCGGGCAGTTTTATGGAAAGCGTCTCCAAGCCACCGTCCACTTCACGAGTGACTTCCGCGGTCTCGCCGGTGACCTTCACCTTGGAGGCGAAGGTCGCTTGAGACCATCCCAACAAAGCGGAGAGCATTTGACCCGTTTGATTAAAATCATCGTCGATGGCTTGCTTGCCTAGGATGATGAGCTTGGGATCTTCCTTCCGCGCGAGGGCCCGCAGAACTTTCGCGACACCCAAAGGCTGGGTCTCCAGAGCGGTCTCCACCAAAATGGCGCGATCCGCTCCCAGGGCCAGTGCGGTGCGCAGCGTTTCTTGGCATTGTGCCGGGCCCACGGAGATGGCCACGATTTCCGTGACTACACCCGCCTCTTTTAATCGCACCGCTTCTTCCACCGCGATCTCGTCGAAGGGATTCATGGACATCTTCACGTTTGCGGTTTCCACGCCAGAGCCATCGGCTTTCACGCGAACCTTCACGTTGTAATCAACCACACGTTTAATGGGAACGAGAACTTTCATAACTCAAGAGGAAGTAATTCCGAGGAGGTGGAACAAGGGCAGAAGTTTACCCCAGCGCAGCGTGAACCCTGACTAGATCTGTTTCGCCTGCTCACGCAGCACGTTCTTCTGAATTTTTCCCGTGGAAGTTTTCGACAAAGGCCCGAACACGACCGTCTTGGGTGCTTTGTAGTGTGCTAAATGCTGGCGGCAGAAAGCAATGATATCTTGTGGGCTCACCGCACCCGCGCCGCACTTCAAAGTAACGAAAGCGCAGGGCGTTTCGCCCCATTTCTCGTCGGGCTTGGCCACCACCGCGGCTTCCAGCACCGCGGGATGCCGGTATAGAACCTCTTCCACCTCCAGGGTAGAAATATTCTCGCCCCCGGAGATGATGATATCCTTGGAGCGGTCTCGGATCTTCACGTAGCCATCGGGGTAGACCACCGCCAGGTCTCCCGTGTGATACCAACCGCCCGCGAAGGCCTCCTCAGTGGCTTTCGCATTCTTCAAGTAACCCTTCATGGTGATATTGCCGCAGAAGAAAATCTCGCCCATGGTCTGGCCATCTCGCGGGACGGGCCGCATGGTTTGCGGATCTAGCACTACCATATCTTCCTGCAATGGGTAGGTCACACCCTGGCGGGAATTTTTCTCCGCGCGCGCTTCCACACTGAGATCGTCCCATTCCGGATGTTTCGCGCATACCGCCGCAGGGCCGTAGACCTCGGTCAAACCGTAGACGTGGGTAAGATCGAAGCCCATGCGTTCCATGCCTTCGATGACTGGCTGCGGCGGCGCGGCGCCCGCGATCATGCCATACACCCTATGCTCGATGCCCGCGCGCATTTCCGCGGGAGAATTGACTAACATCGCGTGCACCACCGGCGCACCGCAATAGTGTGTGACCCGGTGCGCGCGCACGAGATCGAATACCGGCTTCGCTTCCACCTTGCGCAGGCACACGTTCACACCCGCCTGTAACGCCACGGTCCATGGGAAACACCAACCGTTGCAGTGAAACATCGGCAATGTCCACAGATACACGGGGAAGTGTGGCATGCCCCACTGCACCACGTTGCTCACCGCGTTCAGATAGGCCCCTCGATGATGCAGCACCACGCCCTTGGGATTACCCGTCGTGCCCGAGGTGTAGTTGAGCGCGATGGCGTTCCATTCATCGGCCGGCAACTGCCAGGAAAACTCCGGGTCTCCCGAGGCAACGAACTGCTCGTATTCCATCGCACCTAATCGCTCCCCGCCGCCACCGAGAGGATCATCCACGTCGATGACCAAGGGTTCCTTGTTCATCAGGATCAAGGCCTGAGCCACGATGGGCGAGAGCTCGCAGTCGGTGATCAATACCTTGGCCTCGCCATGTTGCAACATGAAGGCGATGGAAGCCGCATCCAAGCGCGTGTTCAAGGCGTTCAACACCGCACCCAGCATGGGCACCGCGAAATGCGCTTCGTAGGCTGCGGGAATATTGGGCGCCATCACCGCGACGGTATCGCCCGCACCGACCCCATGCTTCGCCAGCGCACTGGCCAGCGCACAGCAGCGCCGGTAGATCTCGCCCCAGTTACGGCGCACCTCGCCATGTATCAAACCCAAACGATGGGGATAGACCGCAGCCGTGCGCCGCAGAAAAGACAGCGGAGAAAGTGGTGCATAGTTTCCGGGGTTCTTATCCATTCCGGTGGCATAGGCATTCGGTGTGGTCATGGTCAGATGTATCTGTTTGAGACTATCGGCTTGCTTCTTGCTGTCAAGGGCGGATACCACCAAGTGCGATGATTTTTCTTCTCATGACATTGTATTGGCGCGTTTTCAAGGGAGTATTCAATCCACGGCTGATCACCCGCCGTAACGACTAGATAGCTTAAGGCTTCCTAGTATTAATTCAATGCCAAGCATAGATCCATCAGCCATCAAGCCCACGACACCCACCGCTGTGGTTATTTGTATTGAGATGCCCGGGTTCGTGAAGCGTCCCGTGCCCGAGCAACTCAAACTCCGAGAAAGCCTTCACCAACGGCTTACGCAGGCGCTGCGCCCTATACGCCAGAAAGACCGCATCGTACTCGACACGGGAAGCGGCGCCGCCATCGCCTTGTTTGGCTCCCCGTCCTTGGCTCTGGCGGTAACTTCGGTGCTCTGCGGCGCCCCAAGCGCGGACAAGAACAACCATTCCCTTCGCGCGGTGCTCACGGTAGGCCCCATTCAAGCGCTCTCCCTGGAAAATGGAGAGGTTCAGGTCGCCGGTGATTCCCTGGACGTGGCGGAGCGTACCCTGGCGCTCCCGGCCGCGGAACAAGTCTTGGCTACTCGCGCCTTCACTGACATCCTCTGCCGCGAGGCGCCCGGTTGTGCCGCTGCCTTAAAATCGCTGGGCAAAGTTACCGATGATCAAGTACGCGAGCATGAGCTCTATAGCCTTGCGCTTACCCACCCGAACGTTGCCGCTTTGGGAGGTGGCAAAACACGAGCTGCCCAGGGATGGTGGTCCACTCCACGGGCCGCCTTCGCGAGCGTAGCGGTTGCTTCGGCAGCCCTCCTCTGGTCTGGCTTCGCGGACTTCGGCCAAGCTCCCGCTTCAAACAAGAAACCGAGCGTGGCAACCGCTGCCCAAGCGATTGAAGCCGCTGAGTCCGTAACGCCGACCCTCCTGGAAACGCAGATCCCCACCATCGATCTCGCCGTTCCACAAGTCAACGACATCGATTTCCTCCCGGTCCCGCCGTACAGAGTTGATTATAAAGGCGGGGCCGTGCAGCGGGAAACCGGCACAAGGCACAAGACCGCCGTGGCCCACGTGCGGCCTGCGCTCGAATCCGGCGTGCCGGTAAGCGAGGTCCATATCGAAACCAGGGACCTTCGTTCCAAAAACACTGCCGGACACGGCAAGGTGACGCTCTCCATCGCTCCATGGGGAGAAGTGCTCATCGACGGGACATCCGTGGGTATCAGCCCTCCGCTCACGGAATTGGAGCTTTCCCCCGGCGCTCACTACGTGGAAGTCCGCAATGGCGGCTTGGCCCCCGTACTGAAACGCATTGAGCTACGAGCCAACGAAACCCTAAAGATCCGGCATCGTTTTGCCGATGCACGGTGATGCCTATGACCTTGCGCACGCTGATCCTCACATCCGCTCTCGCCACGGCCCTGCTCTCGGGGTGTCAAAGTCCGTTGGTTCGAGACAACCCCTTGCTCTATCGCACGGGGGAGACGCTCCTTGGTGAAGGTATTCGCCAGTTTGAAGAAGCTAACTACCGGGCTGCGGGCGGTGCCATACAACGAGCGCTGCAGTCGGGCCTCACGCGCGCATCGGAAGTCAAGGCGCACAAGTATCTCGCTTTCATCTACTGTATCAACGGCCGCAAAGCCCAGTGCCGCGACGAGTTTCGAGAAACCGTCAAGCTCGATCCCAAATTTGAACTTAGGCCTGAAGAGGCGGGACATCCCATGTGGGGTCCGGTCTTCCGAGAAGTGAAGACCGATGCCGCTCGCGGCTGAACTGACCGCAGTCCGCCAGGAGACGGTCCCCGATCGCGAGTTTCCGAAGCAACTCGGACGTTACGAGATCATTGCCGAGTTAGGCCGGGGCGCCATGGGCGTGGTCTACAAGGCCCGCGATCCGGTGCTCGACCGCATGGTCGCCATCAAGACCATCAGTCTCGAGTTGCCCAGATCCGAGCGCGCGGAGTACGAGGCGCGCTTCTACCAAGAGGCGCGCGCGGCGGGGCGGCTCAACCATCCCAACATCGTCACCATTTACGACATCGGCCGTACCGAGCGGCTGGCCTATATGGCCATGGAGTTTCTCGAGGGCGAGGAACTGCGCGCGGTCCTCACACCGGGATCTCCCATTCCCGTCAACCAGGGCATCGACATCACTATGCAGGTGGCCGGCGGCCTCGCCTACGCCCATGAGAATCGCGTCATTCATCGCGATGTTAAACCCAGCAACATCATGGTGGTGCGCGACGGGCTGGTGAAGATCATGGACTTCGGTATAGCTCGCTTGCATGAGAGCGAAGTCAAGACCATGACCGGGATGATCATGGGTTCGCCCAAGTATATGTCGCCGGAGCAGGTGACGGGCGCTCGCCCGGACCTACGCTCCGATGTGTTTTCCCTGGGCGTGGTGCTCTACGAGATCCTTACGGGGAGTTCGCCTTTCGCCGGCGAGAGCATTCATTCCATCATGTATCAGATCATCCACTTCGCGCCGCCGCCGCCCAGCCAGATCAACCGGCAAGTCCCCGAAATGTTGGACTTGATCGTCGCAAAGGCGCTGGCCAAGAAACTCGATGAGCGCTACCCCAACGCCACGGAGATGGCCAACGACTTGAGGCTATGCAGGGACTTGCTACCCAGCGCGGCGGCGGCGGCGAAACACACACAAGCTACGAGACCGGTCAATTCCGTGGCACACACCGACAAGACCCTTCCCTTCCGGCGTGATATCCCGGAGAGTTGGGATGACGTAGGTGAGATCACGCCGCAAAACACACGAAAAGTCTACGGAGTATCCAAGGCCTTCGATTCCTCGGAAGCCACACAGCGCATCGTCGCCTTCTCCGTTAAGGCGGCGGTAAAACCCAGCCCACTCCCGCGACCCGTCGCCGCCAAGAAAAATACTTCCCCTATCCCGGCTCGCGACGGCTCACAAACCATCAAACAAGAACTGGTACGGCTGTCCGGATCGCGCTGGAGTTGGATAGCGGCGACCTGCGCCTTGGCAGGCACCGTCCTCGCGTTAGCCCTAACGCAATAACGGCTACCGAAAGCGCGACACGGCATCGTCCACACGGTCCACCGCGATAATCTCCATGCCCGCGATAGACCCCTTCGGACGATTTGCCTTCGGGATGATCGCCTGCGTAAATCCAAGTTTGACGGCCTCTTTCAAACGCTCCTGTCCGCGCTGAACGGGGCGCACCTCTCCGGCCAGCCCCACCTCCCCGAATACCACGAGTTTCTGCGGCAATGGCCTATTCTTGAAGGAGGACACCATGGCCAGCACCACGGCGAGATCCGCCGCCGGTTCATCGATGCGCACCCCCCCCACTGCGTTCACGAAAACGTCTTGATCGAAACAGGCCAAGCCCGCGTGCCGGTGTAGTACCGCAAGCAACATGGCCAACCGGTTTTGTTCTAAACCCACCGTGAGCCGGCGCGGGTTGGGCGTGTGGGCCTGCGCTACCAACGCTTGGATTTCCACCAGCAAAGGGCGCGTACCCTCTTGGGTGACCAGCACACAAGAGCCCGCGACTTCGGTCTCGTGATGTGACAGGAACAGCGCGGAGGGATTGGACACTCCACGCAACCCCTTCTCCGTCATGGCGAACACCCCTAATTCATTGACCGCTCCAAAGCGATTCTTGATGGCACGTACCATCCGAAAGCTCGAATGCGTATCGCCTTCGAAGTAGAGCACCGAATCGACGATGTGCTCGAGTACCCTCGGGCCCGCGATGGCGCCTTCCTTGGTCACGTGCCCCACCAATAGAACCGTCGTTCCTGCGGTCTTTGCGAACCGGGTCAACTGAGCGGCGCATTCACGTACTTGCGCCACGCTCCCTGGGGCGGACTGCAAGGCTTCCGAGTAGACGGTTTGAATGGAATCGATCACCACCACCGATGGCTTTTGACTCGCAAGCGTCGCGATGATTCTCTCTAGTTGAATCTCGGCGAATACCGGCAAAGCACTCACATCCAAACCCAGCCGCTTCGAACGTAGAGCGATCTGTTGGGCGGATTCCTCGCCGCTTACATAGAGCACTTGCGTTCGCTTCGCCAGCAGCGCCAAGGCTTGCAGAAGCAAAGTCGATTTACCAATGCCAGGGTCGCCGCCGATCAACGCCACGGCCCCGCGTACCAAACCACCGCCTAGCACGCGGTCCAATTCCTCTATACCCGTGGGTAAGCGCGGCTCCTCCTTGGCGCTCACTTCTCCCAGCAATTGCACGCTGCTAGGCTGCGACAGGTGCATAAAACGAGTGGGCGCCTTTTCCGTGAGCCCCTCCGTCAAGGAGTTCCACGCCGAACAGTGCGGGCACTGTCCCTGCCATTTGGGGGATTGCCCGCCGCATTCCGCGCAGGTGTAGATGGTCTTAACCTTAGTCATCGATCATACCGAGTCCACATCGATGAGCGGCACGCGCGGCGCCAGCGCGCACAGCAGTTCATAGCCCACGGTACCCGCATGCGCCGCCACCTCATCCACCGGCAAGCCTTCTCCCCACAAGACCACTTTGGATCCAATATCCGCCGCTAGCAGATAGGTCAGATCCACCATCAGCATATCCATGGACACCCTACCCACCGTCGAGGTACGCCTTCCGTCTACCAATACCGGTGTTCCGCTGGGGCAATGCCTGGGATAACCATCGGCATAACCGCACGCGACCACGCCGATTCGCATGGGGCGCTCGGCGCGGAAGGTGGCGCCGTACCCGACC
>JBKKAO010000410.1:0-5824 GCA_046714645.1 Burkholderiales bacterium
ACACCTACATCTCACGCACACTAGCGGCCGTGGGTTGGGACACCTTTGAGGTTCGGCAGGACGCGCGCTATCCGACCATCGAACTCACCCCGGAGCAGCTTCACAGCGTGAGTTTCGTCTTGTTCTCCACCGAACCCTACTCCTTTAGCGAGCGGCACATGGTAGAGCTCCTCGACACCATGCCACTGGGCCAGAAGACGCGTTGCGGCCTGATCGACGGAGCCATGACGTCCTGGTACGGCAGCCGTGCCATTCAAGGCCTGGCATATCTAAAGGAATTTCGCCGCGGCCTTTTGTGAAAAGGTCATTGCTCCGCCTTTCAAGTCGAGTATGGATGATGAATTCCCTTCATGCCGCTTTCTTCGCCCACTGCTCCAGGGCTTGCGCGCCTCCAATGTACTGGCCGTTGATGAAGATTTGAGGCACCGTCTGTACGCCGGCGATGGCGCCAACAACCTTGCTGCGGATGCCGTGCCCTAAGGGGATCTCGGCGTAGCCATAGCCCAATTCGGCCAGAAGCGCCTTCGCCTTCGCGCAGAACCCGCAGCCGTCACGGGTAAAGATTGCGACTTGATCGGGCTTCTTCGCCTTCGGATTGACGTAGTTCAGCATCGTGTCCGCGTCGGAAACTTCAAAGGGATCGCCGGGTTTCTCGGGCTCGATAAATTGCTTCTGGATCACACCATCCTTTACCAACATGGAGTAGCGCCACGAACGCTTGCCGAAACCCAAGTCCGACTTGTCCACCAGCATACCAATTTTCTCGCTGAACTCCCCATTGCCATCGGGCAACAAGGTGATGTGCCCGGAGTCTTGATCCTTGGCCCATTCATTCATAACGAAGGTGTCGTTGACCGAAATGCAAAGAATCGAATTCACGCCGTTGGCGAAGAACGCCGGCGCCAGTTCGTTCTGTTCAGAACGATAAGGTAAGCTAATCGCCACTATGTGTTTACGCAACCCGGCATGACCCTCAACGAACTACGCTACGTGGTGGCCGTGGCGCAAGACAAAAATTTCCGCAAAGCAGCGGAGAAGTGTTTCGTGACCCAGCCTGCGTTGAGCTTGGCGATTCAGAAGCTGGAGGAGGAGCTCGGTCTACAAATCTTCGAGCGCGGCAAGGCCGAAGTGAGCGTGACGCCGCTCGGTTTTCAGGTGGTGGAGCAGGCGCAGCGAGTCATCGAAGAAGCGGCCAAGGTGAAGGAGATCGCCAAACAAGGGAAGGATCCGTTGTTAGGCACCTTGCGGTTAGGGGTGATCTTTACCGTGGGACCCTACTTGCTGCCTTCCCTTATTCCCGCATTGCGCAAGCTCGCTCCGCACATGCCCTTGGAGATCGAGGAGAACACAACAGCCCAACTCGAGGCGCTGCTTCGCAATGGGAAGCTCGACGCGATCATCATCGCACTGCCCTTTGGCGACTCCAGTGTTGCCACGCTGCCGCTCTACGACGAACCCTTCGTTGTGGTCGTACCCTATGAGCATCCCTGGGCGGAGAAGAGCTACGTTAAGCCGAAGGAACTCGCGAAGGAACGCGTGTTACTGCTCAACTCCGGACACTGCTTTTCCAATCAAGTGATGGAAGCCTGTCCCGAACTCTCGCGCAAGTCCGGTGACATCCAGCAGGGCAATTCATTGGAAACCATTCGCAGCATGGTGGCTTCCGGGTTGGGAATCACCGTGCTGCCACTGTTGGCGTGTACGGACCGGTCTCAAAGCAAACTCATTCGCGCCATACCTTTCTCCAACCCAGCGCCTAACCGGCGGATCGCGTTGGCCTGGCGCCGGAGCTTCGCCCGGGAAAAAGTCATTGAGACTTTGGCCAAGGGAATTTGGAATCTGAAACTCTCGGGGCTAGAAGTGATCCAGCCCGCCGAATTTCCGCGTAAGCTTGCGGGGGCTAAACGTTCCCGTTAGGCCCCACTACTTGCGCTTCTTTGATGAGGCAGGAGCGGAAGGCGGTGAGGGATCGGCATCCGGCTGCGCATCCAACCGGAACTTGGCGTAGGCGCCGGGCGCGTCTTCGATAACCTTGAGCTTACCCGATCCGGGCACGCGCGCCGCGACCTTCGTTCCGGCGAACGCTCCGATCCACTCAACCCAATGGGACCACCACGAGCCATCGTGCTTGCGCGCTGAAGCAAGCCATGCGTCGGCGCCGGATTGCAACTTATCGTTAGTCCAATAGTGGTACTTGTTGGCGGTGGGTGGATTGACGATACCCGCGATGTGCCCCGACCCTCCGAGAATGAAATTCACCGGACCGGGCAGCGCCTTGGCTCCTGCGTAAGTCGATTTCCACGGCGCGATGTGGTCCTCTATGGTTGAGACGAAGCACGCTGGCGTCTTGATCTTCTTGAGGTCGATGGATTGCCCGCCCAACTCGATGCCGCCTGATTTCACCAGCAAGTTATTGATGTACATGTTACGGAGATAGAACGTATGCATCTTGGCCGGCATGCGCGTAGCGTCGGAATTCCAGAACAATAGATCGAAGGGGAACGGATCCTTGCCCAGCAAATAATTGTTGATGACAAAGGACCAGATCAAGTCATTCGCGCGCATCATGTTGAAGGTGCTCGCCATCTCGGAGCCTTCGAGATAGCCTCCGCGTTCCTGCATTTTCTTCTCAATATTCTTGAGCGACGTTTCATCGACGAAAACGCCCAACTCACCGGGCTCCTGGAAGTCGATCATCGCGGTAAAGAACGTGGCGCTCTTTACGCGCGAGTCTTTCTTCGAAGCCATATAGGCAAGGGTGCACGCCAGCAAAGTACCACCCAGGCAATAGCCGATCGCGTTAGCTTCGCGCTCGCCGGTGGCTTTCTCCATGGCGTCCAAGGCCGCCAGCGGGCCTTCAAACATGTAGTCATCGAAACTCTTGTTGGCGTGCCGGGCGTCCGGGTTCACCCAGGAGATGACGAACACGGTGTGACCCTGCGCCACGGCATAGCGTATGAAAGAATTCTTCTCGCGCAAATCCAAGATGTAGTACTTGTTAATCCATGGCGGGATGATGAGTAGCGGAGTCTTGTGTACTTTTTCCGTACTGGGCGTGTATTGAAGCAATTGAATGAGGTCGTTTTGGTACACCACCTTGCCTGGCGCGGTGGCGACGTTCTCGCCCATCTTGAAGGCCTTGGGATCGGTCATGCTGATGGCCAATTGCCCGCCACCGCGCTCCACGTCTTGCAGCAGATGATTCAATCCGTCGAGCAGATTCTTGCCGCCGCTCTCTAGCGTAGCTTTCAACACCTCTGGATTGGTGAGTGCGAAATTGGTGGGGGCTAGAGCATCGACGAATTGGCGGGTGAAGAAGCGCACCTTGCGCGCCGTTTGCGAATCCAGGCCTTCCACACCGGCCACCGTGCGCTGGATGCTCTCGGCCGCCACCAGATAGGATTGTTTGATGTAGTCGAACAAGAAATTGTTCTGCCACATTTCATTCTTGAAGCGTGGGTCGGTCTTGGCCGCGGGGTTTGCGTTGTCGCCTTGGCCGAAGAACTTCTGTACCGTGTCTTGCCAGACATTCATCTGCTCTTGCCACAAGCGAGTCTGCGCTTCGGCAAGCTTCATGGGATTTGCCCACATCTTGTTAGCGAGATCAACGAACGCGGGCATGACACCCATATCATCGCTGACGGCGGGGGTTTTGCCTTCCTTGATGCGGTTCAGATAATCGGTGGCGATGCTTTGACTGCGCTGAGCGATCTCGGCTAGGGATTTAGCGAGAACCTCAGGGTTGGGCGCGCTATCCACCGGATCGGGTGAGTTGCTCATAGATTGTCTCCTGGACGATTAAAGTTGCGGCGAAATCGATAGACGGCATCGGCGCCTTTCTCGCGCCGCAGTTTGCCTTGGTGCCAAAGGTAGTTTAGATGGGCGATGGCTTCGCCCATGGCGAAGAAAGTCTGATGGGTATCCAAAGGGCGCCGGAATAAGACAGTGAGCAAATCGCTGGCGGTCGTCCAGTCTTGGCACTTCTCCATCACTTCGCCTAGGCGATCCTCATGGTGCGTATGTAATTGCTCGATACGCGCATGTATGCCGCGGAAAGGTAAGCCGTGGGAGGGCAAAGCCAAGGTATCCGAGGGCAATGGCTTGAAAAGATCGATGGAATTCAGGAACAGTTTGACTGGATCCGACTCAGGCTCTTGCGGCCATACGCTGACATTGGTGCTGATCTTGGGTAGCAACATATCCCCGGAGATGAGCAGATCGAGGGAATCGCAATACAACGCCGCGTGCTCCGGAGAATGCCCGAAGCCGAAGATCACTTTCCATTTGTGCTGGCCGATGGTGATCACATCATTGCCGTGAATGCGGCGGTACTGCAGTGGCGGGTCATAGACACCGCGCCGGTAAGAGTTGCCACGCTGGTTCATGCTCTGCTGCCTGGCCGTCTCGAGACCATGCGCAGTGAACAACTCGAGCGTCCGCTCGGTGCCATGCCCCGAGGTTTCGGCATAAAGCGCGTGGCCGGCAAGGAACTCCGCCTGCGGCATCCACATCGCCACACCGAACCGGCGCGTGAGCCAACCCGCGAGGCCAAAGTGATCCGGGTGGCAATGCGTGACGATGACTCGCTTTATGCGCGCTCCGTGATGCGCGAAGATCTTGTCCCAAGCGTCCTGCGTCACCGGTAGATTGAGGCCCGTGTCCACGATGGTCCAGCCGTCGCCGTCTTCCAGCATCCACAAATTGATGTGGTCCAGAGCGAAGGGCAGCGGCATGCGAAGCCAGAGGCATCCTGAACGAACTTCGATCGTCTCCCCCAAAGACGGTGGCGAGGCAAAGGGATAGTCAAGGGATGAGACGGCAGGCGAAGGCATCGCCTTGGCGAGAGCGGGATTCATTATTTCGATACCACCGATGGTCAAGGCGCGATGTTACCCGAACGATCTCTCGCCCGGTTGGTAGCGCATATCCGTCGATGACGTCCTTAAAGCAGTTCGGCCGCACGCCTCACAGGCCTAGGAAGGTAAGATCATTCATCGGGCGAGTGGTACGCTGGCAAGTGGTTCGCTTGATATGAGATGCTCGAAGTCATAGCATCACGCATCATGAGGACGACCATCGACATAGACGACCCGATATTGAAGGAACTCAAACGGCTTCAGCGGCGAGAGCGCAAGTCCTCGGGGCGGCTGGTCTCCTATTTACTCGCGCAATCCCTGGCGAAGGATCCGGAGAGAAAGCAATTGGAATTTCGGTGGGTGGCGAAATCCATGGGCGCTCGTGTCGATCTCGCCGATAAGAAAGCTCTCCTTCCTCCATGCGCCTGATTCGCTCACGGATTAACGCACTGTGATGCTTGGTTTCCGGTCCGATCACCTTTCCTTGAAGCGCCTGTCATGAAACCTAGAGATGCCGCTCCCGCCTTTCCCATCTTCGATTTCGCCCTTGGCGAAACCCTCGACATGCTGCGCGACACGGTGCGGAACTTCGCTTGCGCGGAGATCGCACCACGAGCAGCGCAAATCGACCATGCCAACGAGTTTCCCACGGATCTTTGGCGCAAACTGGGAGATCTCGGTGTTTTGGGAATGACCGTGGAGGAGGACTACGGCGGCAGCCAAATGGGTTACCTCGCGCACATCATCGCCATGGAAGAGATCAGCCGAGCCAGTGCGTCCGTGGGCCTGTCCTACGGTGCGCACTCGAATCTCTGCGTTAACCAGATCCGCCGCAACGGTAACGAGGAACAGAAGCGTAAGTATCTCCCCAAGCTCGTAAGCGGCGAACACGTGGGTGCGCTGGCCATGAGCGAACCCGGCGCGGGCTCCGACGTGGTGAGCATGCGATTGCGTGCGGAGCATAAGGG
>JBKKAO010000411.1:0-3599 GCA_046714645.1 Burkholderiales bacterium
AAACCAAAACCCAAAGCCCTTCAAGTGGACCGCCAGCGCCAAATCCATCCTCGCAAAGCACCGCCGAGCCAAGAAAACGCTCGCCATCGTAAAAGCGGGATGCAAATGAATGAGTCAGAACACTAGCACATGATGATGTTCGGCTGGATGCGGCGCAACCGGAGTACCTCTTTCGCGCAGAAGCGATTCCAAGGGGTACCCCGATTGAGCGGTAGAATAGGCGCGCTCACCCGGCGCAGTCTACGTGCGATTCGTCCAACTCATGATCAACGCGGGCTGTGGGGCAGGCGCCGCGCGGCTATCGAAGCCTCAATCAGGTCGATGCGAACGATCGTTGTTGGCGCGTTTTCGAGCGGAGGGCAAATGCGTATTGCTTTGCCATACACAGCTGTTGCCTGGTGCATTGCTCTTGCGATCTGGATCGCCCTGGGCATGGCGCTATAGCAGGCGCCTCGGTATCTGGCAGTAATGGATGCCTAGTACCTGGAATCACAAATCGGTGTTGCGGCCCATCCTTCGAGACGGCCACTTCGCGGCCTCCTCAGGATGAGGTCTAACTTGTTGAAACACAACAACCTCATGCTGAGGAGCGAGCAGCGCGAGCGTCTCGAAGCATGGGCAGCCAGCGACTCACCGATCTCACATAGTCAGTACTAGCCTGCAACCTGCGAGGCAGCTGACATCAGCTCCTGAGGATTCGCCGCCCCGAACATGCGATGGCCACCCTCGGGAACTTCGGTAAAGCTCCAGCGAACGACACCCTCCCGGTCGAGCAGGAATTGGCCAAACAGCTGGCCGTGGCCTGTCGCCATCATTTGCTCGTCGGCTTCGGTCATTTCGTATCCGTCCTTGTTGTTGAGGACATCAGCCGCCGCCATCGGATTCATCGGCTCCGGCAGTTCGCCCGGCATGTCCATCCGCATAGCCATCACGGTGCTCATCCCCATCTTGCGCGGCCATTCGGTTTCGCTCTCCGTAAACTCCAGCTTGGGCAGGCCGAACGCGCGATGCGATACCCGCTCGGGATCGGATGCGGCGAGCAAATTGGGCAGCGGGTGGTAACGGAAGTAGAGCCGTGCACGCTCGATCGGCGTATTGACTACCGTGAGACATTCGATGCCTTTCTCGCGCAGGGCCGTGTCAAGTTGCGCCTGTGCTGCGATATGGCGTCGGCAGAACGGGCAATGCAGGCCTCTAAACAAGCCGACCAGTATGGGGCTTTGACCGCGAAAGTCCTCCAGCGCGATCTTGCCTTGGCGTGTGATCGCGTCCAGCACAATGTTCGGTGCGCGGTCGCCCGGTTGCAGTGGCCCATCGACATGGCGTTCTGACATTGTTGACCTCCTTTGCTCTGACTAATCAAGAAATGGCAGCACGATCAGCCCTTCGGGATCGAGCCCGTGCTTGGCGCAGACGTCGTGCGCCAAAGCAAAATACCGCTCGGCCTCGGGCATGTTGCCTCGATCAAGGTTCAGCGTCGCGAGACCATCATAGCATGGAAAGAGCTGCTGCGGCTCGCCGGTTTCCCCCGCCACCTGGATTGCCTCATTGTAGCAGCGGGCGGCCAGTTCCGGCTGGCAATGGCATTGATAGATTTGCCCGAGCACGATCAATGGCACGGGCAGATGCTCGCGCTGATCCAGCGCACGGTCGAGTTCGATGGCCTTTTCGGCAGCCGACACGCCCTCCTCGGCACACCTGTCCGTGAAGGTGCAGCAGGCGACGGCCAGATTGGCGAGAAGGCGCGGCTGAAAGCCGAGATCGCCGATACGACGCGCAACATCAAGACCGCGACGGCACACTTCAATGGCTTGCGCCGGGTCGACTATGGTGTAGAGGACGCTGAGATTAGTGTAACCGCGGCAAGCCGCATTGAGAAGGCCAGCGGCTTCTGCGGTTGCGACACTTTGCTCCACCTCGCGTACCGCCTCCTGGCGTCGCCCGAGCCGCGCCAACGCAACACCCTTGGTGTTGCGAGCCTCCGCCGTGGCCCGCGCTGCTTCGAGTCCAACTTGGTTATCCAGATCGGGCAACGTGGATTGAGCGTAGGCGAGCGCCTCGTCTGCCCAGCTCACGGCGGCCGCATGATCGCCCATGCGAAAAGCGAGGTGGCCGCGCTCCTGCAGGAGCTGCGCCCACTCGATCGGCGCGTCCGTCCCCTCGAGCAGTGCAGCCGCTTCGGCGTAATGCGCCTCGGCCATGGTTCCTTTGCCTGCGTCCCATAGCAATCGGCCCAGCTTGCGAAGTATCCGTGCTTCGGCGATGCGATCCGCTACAGCGCGATAAGCTTCCAAAGCCGTCTGGTAATGTTCCTCGGCCGTGTTACGGTGGCCCGCCGCCCCACACAGGTCGGCAATTTTCTCGTACAGCACGAACCGCTCCGGTCCTTGATCGCCTACGGTCAACAAGACAGCGAGTGCCTGCCGATAAAGACGAATGGCGTCTTCGTTGGCGTAAATCGCGCGTGCCCGATCGCCGGCCGCGCTCAGGTAGCGCGAGCCCCTCGGCTTGCTCCCGCTCAGGCTGAAATGATGTCCCAGCAGTATGAGGTCTTCGAGCCGCTCGGGGGCATCGCCATACAGCAGCTCCAGGGCAGTACCGATCCGTCCATGCATCTCGATGCGTCGCTGCAGGAGGAGATTTTGATAGATCACATCCTGAAGCATGGTTTGCGTGAATCGATAGGATTGCAGCGAAATCGAATTCGCGCCACTGACCTCCTCGACAATCTCGGCGTCGCACAGCAGGTCAAGCGCTGCTTCCACTTTCGCCGGCTCTGTCGATGTGGCGCCGAGCAGAGCGACATCGAATCGTGGACCGATGACCGCGGCCTCCTGCGCCAACCGGCGCACTTCGTGTGGCAGCCGGTCCAGTCGCGCCAGCAACAGCGCCTGAATGCTTGCCGGGATGTCCGCGGCTGCGTCGTCGGACTTGATCCGCCAGTGCGGGCCGTCACGTTCCAAAGCGCCAGCTTCGATGAGACCGCGTATGATTTCTTCGATGAAAAGCGGATTACCGCTCGCGCGTTCAAGAATTCGGCTGAATAGATTTCCAGGCGATTTATGCCAGCCGTGGCTGAATAAGGCGGCGAGCAGCTTTTGTCCGTCCGCAAGGCCCAAGGGGACCAGCCGAAGGGTTGTATGGCTAATTCGACCTGAGGCGAACTGATCCATTTCAAGCATTGGCCGGTGTGTAAACAACAGCATCAGCCGCGTGCGCTCCAGCCGGTCCATCAGGAACCGCAGCGCTTCAAGCGATACGGCATCGGCGCAGTGCAGATCCTCGACAACAATCAGGAGGGGCGACAGCGCCAGACGCCGTTCGAAGACGGTGCGGATGGCGAAGAAGGTCTGCCGCCGGAGTTGTTCCGGCTCAACGTGTTGCAGGACGGCGTCGGGGTCGCCGAGACCAAGAACGTGAAAATAGAGTGGCATTAGGCGCTCGACCTCTTCGGCGGCCAGGCCGAGTTCCGCCAGCGCCTCGGCCAGCTTGGCCTCTGCCTCTGCCGCGGAAGCCTTATGCGGGATGCCGTAAGCGCAGCGCAACCCGGCGGCAAGAGTACCGTAGGACTGTTCACCCAGCGGCGAGCAAATGGCCCG
>JBKKAO010000412.1:0-2912 GCA_046714645.1 Burkholderiales bacterium
GCCAGACGGACCTCCCGCCTAAAGCCAAGTTCTGCTTTTCCTGCGGGGCGCAGGTAGGCTCCCCGGCGACGGATTCCGCTCCACCGCCACCCGCGCACCTAAAACCGGCTTCCAGCCGGCGAGTGAGCCCCCCCTCCCACCTCGCCGAGCGCATTCGCGCCTCCCGCGCCATGCTGGAAGGCGAGCGCAAGCAGGTTACGGTGCTGTTCGCCGATTTGAAGGGTTCGCTGGAAGCCATCTCCGATTTGGACCCGGAGGAAGCGCGCGAGATCATCGACCCCATCCTGGAGAAAATGATGGACGCCGTACATCGCTACGAGGGTACGGTAAATCAAATCTTGGGCGATGGAATCATGGCGCTGTTCGGCGCACCGTTGTCTCACGAAGACCACGCCGTGCGCGCCTGCTACGCGGCGCTTGCCATGCAGTCCACGATCTTAAAGCTGAACGAACACACGCGCCTCAGCCACGGCGTGGAATTGCAAATTCGCGTCGGCATCAATTCAGGCGAGGTGATCGTGCGCGCCATCGACAACGATCTCTCGCTCGAATACTCGGCCGTGGGCCTCACCACCCATCTCGCCGCGCGCATGGAACAGTTAGCGGCGCCCGGTACCATACGTTTGACGCCCAACACCCTCGCCTTGGCCGAGGGCTACGTTCACGCCAAATCGCTCGGCCCCACACGGGTGAAGGGTCTAGATGAGCCCGTGGAGATATTCGAGTTGACGGGCGCCTCGACCCTTCGCACCCGCGTACAGGTGGCCGCGCCGCGCGGATTGACGCGTTTCGTCGGCCGCAATACCGAGATCGAGACCCTGGTCAAGACGGTAGAGCGCGTTAACGCCGGCCGGGGTGAAATCGTGGCATTGGTCGGCGAAGCGGGCGTGGGTAAATCGCGCCTGGTGTGGGAATTCACACGCTCCCACCGCCTGCAATCCTGGAGCGTGCTGGAGAGCGCATCGGTTTCCTACGGCAAGGCCAGCGCCTACAAGCCCCTCATCGATTTGCTCAAGAGCTATTTTCAGATCGATGACGCCGACAACCCCCGCCGGATCCGAGAGAAAGTTACCGGCAAGCTTTTGGCGCTTGACCGTAGCTTCGAGCCGCTGTTGCCGGCTTTCCTGTCCTTGCTCGACGTGCCCTTCGAGAACCCGGATTGGCAAAACCTGGTGCCCGCCCTGCGCCGCACGCGAACCTTGGATGCCTGCAAGCGCTTGGTGGTGCGCGAGAGCCAGTTGCAGCCCCTGGTGCTGGTGTTCGAGGATTTGCATTGGGTCGATGCCGAGACCCAAGCCTTCCTCGATAGCATGGTAGACAGTTTGGCCACCGCGCGTATTCTCCTGCTGGTCAATTATCGCCCGGAGTACAGCCACGACTGGACCGGCAAGACCTTCTACGCGCAACTACGTATCGATCCGCTGACCGCCGAGTCCGCCCACGAACTGCTCGACGCGCTGCTCGGCAAGGAAACAGGTTTAAAAGGTTTGCGCGAGCTGCTGATCGAGCGCACGCAAGGCAATCCCTTCTTCCTCGAAGAAAGTGTGCGCACCCTGTTCGAAACCGGCGTGCTCAAGGGAGAGCGTGGAAACTATCGGCTCGCCGCCCCTCTCTCCGATGCCCTCGTCCCGCAGCGGGTGCAATCGATCCTGGCCGCGCGTATCGACCGCCTGCAAACGGAGGACAAGAAGCTGCTCCAAGCCGCGGCGGTCATCGGCAAGGATGTCAGCTTCCCCGTGCTCAGAGCCATCGCCGATCTCGATGAAGAAGCCTTGCTCGGGGGGCTCGCACGCCTGCAAGCGGCGGAATTCTTGTACGAGATCAGTTTCTTCCCCGATCCCGAATACACCTTCAAGCACGCGCTCACCCACGAAGTCACCTACAACGGCATGCTGCAAGAGCGCCGCCGCACTGTACACGCCCGCATCGTGGACGCCATGGAGCAGATCTACGCCGGCCGCCTGAGCGAGCATGTCGAACGCATCAGCCAGCACGCCTTCCGCGGCCAGGTCTGGGACAAGGCCTTGCGCCATCTGAAAGCGGCGGGAGAAAAAGCCATCGCCCGCTCGGCCATTGAAGAGGCGGTGGGTTATTTTGAACAAGCGCGCTCGGTGGTGCGCCAGCTCCCGCGCAGTCCGGAAAATATCGCGACCGAACTGGATCTCGCCTTCGAGT
Source organism: Burkholderiales bacterium (assembly GCA_046714645.1). Taxonomy (GTDB): domain Bacteria; phylum Pseudomonadota; class Gammaproteobacteria; order Burkholderiales; family SHXO01; genus SHXO01. Next base: position 2,176 of record JBKKAO010000412.1, read on the forward strand.
TGCGCAATGCCTTGCACCCACTGGGCAAGTTCGACCGGGCGCTCGAAGTCCTGAACGACGCGCGCAAACTCGCCGAGACGCTGGAAGACGATCGCCGCCTAGGCCGGGCCCTGGGTTTCCTGGTGACCTCCCATCGCCTTCGAGGCGAGTGCGAGGAGGCGCTGCGGGTCGGTGAACTCGCCTCACAGATCGGAAAATCCCTGGCCGATCTGTCCATTCAGGTGACCACCAACTACCATGTGGGCCAGACCCATTTTCAGCTTGGTGCGCATGAAACCGCGGTCGAGGTGCTTCGACACAACGTGCAGCTCTTGCGCGGCGACCTGGTCAAGCAGCGCCACGGCATGGCAGGGCTGCCGGGCGTGTTCTCGCGCAGCCAAATGGCCTGTGCCTTGGTGGAGTTGGGCCGATTTGATGAGGCCATCGTGATGAGCGAAGAAGCCCTTCAAGTGACCAACATCGTGCATCACGACTACAGCCACGCCTTCGCCGAGTGTGCCTCCGGTTATGTCTACCTGCGCAGGGGCGAGATCGAGCGAGCGCTGGGGCGCCTCGAACACGGTTATGGACTATGCCGCGCCATGAACTTCCGTATGGATCTTCCTTTCGCAGTGGGTCATCTGGGTTACGCTTATGCGCTTTCCGGCCGCTTGGACGAGGGAATTCGCCATCTGGAGGAAGGTGTGGCGGCATCGGAAGCGGTAGGTATGACCGCCAATCGCTCCTGGTTATTGAGC
>JBKKAO010000413.1:0-3623 GCA_046714645.1 Burkholderiales bacterium
GCGATCCACCTCAACGTCCACCACATGGGTGGCCAAGCTCGGCCCTGCGCCGGTGGCATTGATGGCGGCATTACCGATGATGGGTCCGCCAGTTTTACCAGCGGTCTTGGCGAGGTCCGTGAGGGAAAGCGACTTGTCTGTGCCATCGCCTAACACACGCGCGCGTCCCTCGGCCCATTCCACCTCCTCGACGGAGACTTCCCAGATTTTCGCGGCACGGCTGCGCAGTTGCTTGATGACATCCCGCGCAGCTTCCACCACCGCCATACCGCTCGAGAAGGTCACACGGCTACCCCCTGTCAGGAAGTTGTATCCCAGCGAACTGGTGTCGCCAATGATCGGGTGCACCTGCTCCAAGGCAATGCCGAGTTCCTCCGCGGCCATCATGGACAGCGATGCGCGCGAACCGCCGATGTCCGGCGTGCCCACCACCATCGCCACGCTGCCATCCTCTCCTAGGTTGAGCGAGGCACAGGTCTCGCCGCCGATGTTGAACCAAAAACCCGAGGCCACACCGCGGCCTTGATTAGCCTTGAGTGGCGCGCGGTAGTGGGCATGGGCGCGAGCCGCTTCCAGCGTTTGCACCAAACCGATGGGACCCAACTTGGGACCATAGGGCGCGCGCGTGCCTTCCTTCGCAGCGTTCTTCAAACGGAACTCGATGGGATCCATACCAATCTTTTTGGCGATCTCGTCGATCACGCTCTCGACGGCGAATTCGGAGATCGGTCCGCCGGGCGCGCGGTAGGCGGCAACCTTGGGCCGGTTCACTACCACGTCGAAGCCGACGACGCGCACATTCTCCAGATCGTAAGGCGCGAAGGCGCACATGGCGCCCGGTTGCACAGGCGATCCCTGGAAGGCGCCCGCCTGGTATTTCAATAGCGCGTCGGCCGCGGTGATACGGCCATCTTTGGTGGCGCCCACTTTCACCCATATCCTCGCGCCCGAGGTGGGTCCGGTGGCACGAAATACTTCCGTGCGCGACATGACCATTTTCACCGGCTGGCAAGCCTTGCGCGAAAGCGCCAGCGCCAGCGGCTCCACATACACCACGGTCTTGCCGCCGAAACCTCCGCCGATTTCCGAGGCGGTCACGCGAAGCCGCGAGACTTCCATTCCCAGCAGCTTGGCGCAGAAGGCGCGCACGATGAACTGTCCCTGGGTGGTGCACCACAACTCGGCTTGGCCATCCTCCGATACGCTCGCAAGGCAAGCGTGCGGCTCGATATAGCCTTGATGCACGGGCTTGGTGGTGAATTCGCGTTCGACGATCACATCGGCCTTGGCGAAACCGGCTTCCAGATCGCCGAAGCCGAACTCCACGCGCTTGGCGATATTGGAAGGCTTGGCAGGCTTGGGTTCCACGCCGATGGTGAACATATCGTCGTGCAAAAGCGGCGCGCCGGGCTCCATGGCCTTGGCGACATCCATCACATGAGGCAGCACTTCGTATTGCACGTCGATGAGCGTCAAGGCGTGCGCCGCCACCGCCTCGCTCACCGCCGCCACCGCGGCCACGGCATGTCCTTCGTAGAGCGCCTTCTCACGTGCCATGACATTGCGAGTCATGTCCTTGAAGTTCACCATCATCTCACCCGCCGGAATGAACTCCGAGGGAAGATCGCACAGATCCGCCGAGGTGATCACCGCCTTCACGCCCTTCAAGGCCTGAGCCTTGGAAACATCGATGGACTTGATGCGCGCGTGCGCGTGCGGACTGCGCAGCACCTTGCCGATCAGCATGTTGGGCACATGAATATCCGCGCCGAATTTGGCGCGTCCTGTCACTTTGTCCACCCCGTCCGGGCGCAGCGGACGCGTTCCAATGATCTTAAATTGCTGCTGAGCCAAACCTGGGGCTGTCATGTCGTTCATCGCATCCCTCCATTTGTCGCGTTAAGCATTTCTCATCACCACGGCGGCATCCATCACTGCGCGCACAATTTTGTCGTAACCCGTGCAACGGCACAGATTGCCGGCCAGCCAATACCTCACTTCGGTCTCCGTCGGATCGGGCTTTTTCTCTAGCAGGGCCTTGGCCGCGATGAGAACGCCCGGCGTGCAAATGCCGCACTGTAAGGCGGCGTGCTCCAGAAACTTCTGCTGCAGCGGATGCAATTCATCGCCCTTGGCCATACCCTCGATGGTTTCCACTTGGCGGTCTTGCGCCTCCACGCCCAGCACCAGGCAGGCGCACACCAAGCGGCCATCCAGCATGACGCTGCACGCCCCGCAATCGCCCGAACCGCAGCCTTCCTTGCTGCCGGTCAAATGCAGTTCGTCGCGCAGCACGTCGAGCAGCGTCTGTTCAGTGGTGCATAGAAACTCCACGGAGTCTCCATTCACGGTCGTCGTTACATGTTGCTTTGCCATGCTGTCCTCGGTTGATCTATTTCTTGATGGCGCGCTCGAGCGCGATCTTGGCGGCGCGGCGTGCCAGCACGCCCGCGACTTTGATGCGGTAGGCGATGGTGCCACGCTTGTCGTCGATGGGTTTGCAAGCAGCACTCGCCGCAGCGGCCAGGACCTTCAGCGCGGCATCATCGACCTTAGTCCCAATCAGAGCCTTGGCGCCATCGGCGACCAGTAGCGGTGTCGGGGCCACCGCGCCCAATCCCACGCGCGCGTGCGTGCATACCCCTTGCGCGTCCAGCGCCAATGACACGCCCACGCCCACTACCGCGATGTCCATCTCGGTACGGGGGATGAAGCGCAGGTAGGCATCGCCCGCTCTCGCAGCGGGTTTAGGCAACCTGAAACCCAGGATGAATTCACCGCGTGCCAAGGCATTGCGGCCGGGGGCGATGATGATTTGCTCCACCGGTACTTCGCGCTCGCCCTGCGCACCGGCCACTTCGCATAGGGCACCGGCGGCGATGAGTGCCGGCACGCTATCGGCGGCCGGCGAAGCATTGCAGAGATTACCGCCCAACGTGGCGCGTCCTTGAATTTGGGTAGAGCCAATCAGTTGCAAGGCCTCCACCACGCCGGGCCACGCAGCGGCGAATGCCTTGTGCTCGCCGATCTCCGCACAAGGCGTGGCCGCGCCGATGCGCCATCCGCGCGCGTCGCTCTCGATGCCCCGCAGGCGCGGCACGGCTTTTAAGTCCACGACCATGCGGGGCGCGACGAAACCGGCGCGCAGCTTTACCAACAGATCGGTGCCGCCTGCGAGGGCGTGCGCGCCGTCGTTCGTAGCCAACAATGCGGCCGCTTCTTTAGCAGTACCGGGTGATCGATAGTCCATACTTGAAACGCTCTCCTATTCTCTATAATTTGATCTTGGCTTATCGCAATATGGCGTGAGTTGAGGCTGAGGCATCGTGCGCAAGCGCACCCTATGAGATCGAGCCATACTGATCAGCCACCCTCATACCAGTCGTCGTATCCAAACCGCCGTGTCGTGAAACACTGCGCCGCCATTGGGCCAGCCCGGGTCGGCACTGGTCAAGGCGTTAATCCCGATGCCGTTCTCGAAATACTCGTTGGGCCAGATGCCTTCCACCACGACCACGCCGCGCTGTTGGCCACCTTGGGGGTGAACATGCACGATGACGGCCCCGCGCTCATTGCCCAATTGCACGCGCTCGCCTTGCGCGACGCCCAGCGCGGTGCAATCC
>JBKKAO010000414.1:0-4798 GCA_046714645.1 Burkholderiales bacterium
CCTCGCACCGGCGCGCCAAGGCCAGCGTCTCGCGGATGGATTCTTCATGGCGACGGCCGTGGACCGCGACGGATTGATCGAGAACGCAGAGTTGCACCATTAGAGCTCGGCGCATGAGCAAAGACCGCCATTACACCCGGACTCCATGGTTCGGAGCAACCTCTAAGTGGAGGCCCAACGACATCCGAGCCAAAAAAAGCCCCGCGGGTTAAGCCGCGGGGCTGAACCTTTTCCTAAAGAAACTTTAGGGAAAAGGGGAGGAGACTTACGAAGACTACAAGCTACAATCCTTATCTCGACTTCGCGGCTTTCGCGCGCGGAGCCGCCGATTCCACCACTGCTTGAACGTTTGCTTCGGCGGCACTGGCTGCCTGCTTGGCGGCCTTGGTAACGCTGTCAAAGGCCGACGCGCCGGCAGCAACCGCGGACTTGATGGCTGCTACGGCAGCATCCGCGCCAGGGGGAGCCGACTTCAGCGCCTGGTCAAGACTGGCGGTCAGGACTTTGTTGAATTCCGACACTTTGGTCTCGAGCACAGAGGAGAATTCTTTCTGAGCCTGCTGTGCCACTTCATAGAAGCTCTTGGACAGCGCCAGCGTCTTTTCCACGCCCACTTCGGCGGTTTTCGACTGGGAAGCGATGAAATCCTGAAAGGTCTTGGCGTCACCGTTCAGCTTGGAAACCTTCGCGGCTTCGTTAGAGGCTTCACGGCCTGCGTCGATGCTGGCGTTGAACAAGCGCTCGGTTGCATCGATAGAAATACGGGCAAACTGAAGGGCGGCGTCTAGGGTAGACGCGTTGAAGGCAGATATATGCTCGGGGGTTGAAAACATTCTCTAATGACTCCGTGACTCTAGGTTGGTTGGGACGGGAGCTTCAAAGATCGCCCCTTAATGGAAAGTGATCACACCACCCGTCATTTGCTGCACTGCAATAACCGCTATTTTAAGTAGAACTTTATCCTTGTCAACTATTTTTTTGTGCGATGCAGTAAATTGCCTGCGCAATCTCCAAGAACCGGCTTCGCTCGCTTTCATCGGGAGCTACTACCCCATATGTAATCCCCCGTTTATCGAGAAGTCCGCACCCGTCGCATTACCGGACTCGTCGGAGGCCAGCCAGGCCACGATGGAGCCGATCTCCTCGGGCGTACCTAGGCGGCGAGTCGGAATGCCAGCCACAATTTTCTCCAGCACTTCTGGCCGCACGGCCTTCACCATGTCAGTACCGATGTAGCCAGGCGATACCGTGTTCACCGTGACCCCTTTACTCGCCACCTCTAGCGCCAAGGCCATGGTGAAGCCGTGAATGCCGGCCTTGGCGGTGGAGTAGTTGGTCTGACCGAACTGCCCTTTTTGGCCGTTCACAGAGGAGATATTGATGATGCGTCCCCAATTACTTTCTATCATATCTTCAATAACTTGCTTCGTAACATTAAAAAGGCTGTTGAGATTGGTATCGATGACCGCGTCCCAATCCGCACGCGTCATCTTGCGGAAAACACCATCCCTGGTAATGCCCGCGTTATTGACCAGGACGCCCACCGGACCATGCTCGGCCTTGACCTTCTCGAACGCAGCCGTGGTGGACTTCCAATCGGCGACATTTCCGACGGAGGCATAGAACTCGTAACCTAGAGCCTTCTGCTCGCCCAGCCACTTGCCGAAGTCGCGGCTCGGACCACAGCCCGCGATCACCTTGAATCCATCCTTGCATAAGCGCTGACAGATCGCTGTACCGATTCCGCCCATGCCGCCTGTCACATATGCCACTTTCTTCGCCATTGTCTTGCTCCTGAATTGGTTACCGGTTGATGTTCTGTTGCTCCTGTGCACGAGGCGGCTTTATTGCGCCGTACGTTCGCAGATGTTATGGCGCCAAGGTAAAGAAAGGACCTTCAGGCGCCGAATTTGTTGCAATGCACAAATAAAAGTATTTGAAAGAATCCTCCGAAGTATCAATGATGTCGACAAAGCCCCCCAGTTCGACAGTTCTACACCTGGACAGAAAATCCCCCGTCCACAGGAATGGCCGCCCCGGTAATGAAGTCGGAAGCCGCGGAGGACAAGAACACCGCAATTCCAGCGAAGTCCTCTGGCACCCCCCAGCGCCCAGCGGGGGTGCGGGCGATGACTCGGTCATGCAGGCCTTCCACCTCGACGCGGGATTGTTTGGTGAGATCGGTATCGATCCACCCGGGCAACACGGCATTGACCTGGATGTTGTCCTTGGCCCAGGCGGTGGCAAAGGCGCGGCTCATCTGCACGATGCCGCCCTTGGTGGCGCTATAGGGCGCGGCGAACGAAGCACCGAAGATCGAGGTCATGGAACCGATGTTGATCACCTTGCCTGCCCCCGCTTTTTTGAAAGCTGGATAGGCCACCTGCGAGCATAGAAACGCGCTGGTGAGGTTGGTGTCGAGGATCCGCCGCCACTCCTCCAGGGAATAGTCCTGGGGTGCCTTACGAATATTGATGCCCGCGTTATTCACCAGGATGTCGAGCCGCCCGAACTGGTCCACTGTGGAACGAATCAAGCGCTGGCAGTCCCCGGGCTCGGTAACATCACCCGCCTGAGCGGCAACCTCGGCCCCCAACACCCTCAAATTTTCCAATGCGCGGGCGTTCTTCGACTCGTTGCGGCCCGCGATCATTACGCGTGCGCCGGCCTGGGCGAGTCCCCGCGCCATACCCAATCCAATACCACCGTTGCCGCCCGTCACGATGGCGACACGGCCCTTCAAATCGAATGAACTAGCCATCATTTATCTTTCGCTCTAGTCCGAATGACCTCACCCAATTGACGTCATCAAGAGTCCACATTTTCTGTGGACAACTCTGTGCACTAAATACAAGCTCCCCAGATCAGACGTGCTTCCCGGCCCGATATACATGCCTCGCGCAGGGATTGGGCAAGGACTTTTACTATTGCTATTCATTTACTTATATGCCAGATCTCGAAAGTAGCGAGTTTTGGTGTTTTGTTGAAGCAAAGTCTCAAGAGTTGTGTATAACTGATCCTTGACAAGCGCGCCAAGCGGCGGATTTACACGGGCCTCGATTGCTAAGTGGTTACGCAAGTGTGAATTTTTCGATAAATCGTGTAGCTCCTTTTCCTCGACCTCAATCATGCATCTCAACTCCTTCACGTTCCCTCCCTTCAACCCATGAACTCGCGCACCAGGCGGTTGAACTTCTCCGGGTTCTCCATGAACATGAAGTGGTTGCCCCCCTCGGATTCCTCGAAAATCTCCACGCGGGAATTGGGAATCTGGGTGCCCATCCAAACCTGGGAGCGCCACCCCACGAGACTGGTCTTGCCTCCGACGATCAAGGCGGGAATATCGATGGTAGGTAGGACGTCTCGCCAATCGTTGGTGGCGTGATCGAATAGCAAGCGCGCGGCGTAGGGACGGGGAAGTTTCAGATTCTGCTTGACCACCCAGTCCACTTGGTCCTTGGAATAGGCCTTGGTAAACATGCCGCTGATAAAGCCTTCGGTGGTCTTCACGCCGTCGGGACCCGCCAAGGCGTTGGGGATGCCCCACAGGGTTTCTTTATCCAATATGGCGCCAGAATCGAGCTTTTCTTGCTCACCCCAGGCCGGATTGGCGCTAATCATGGGCATTTGATCGATCAACAACAACTTGGAAATCCTGTCCTTGCCGAAGAGTTCCCAGTAACCCCAAATCACGGAGCAACCCATGGAGTGGCCCGCCAAGGTCACGTTGCTCAAATTGTTGGCGGTCAAGAACTCGTGCACATCCTTAGACAGGCGGTGGATACGATATCCATGGGTGGGCTTGTCCGACTCGCCGTGTCCGCGCATGTCCAAGGCGATCACCCGGTACTTATCGCTCAGTCCGTCGATCTGGGCCTTGAACTGCGCCGCCGTTTGCGACCAGCCGGGGATCATTACCAGCGGTTTCCCCTTGCCAGCCTCGATATAGTGAAGGCGGTAGCCGTCGTTCGTAGTAAAAAAACCCTCCTTGGTATCCACCGCTCCGGCGGGCACACAAACGAACGATAAAACAATGGCGGAACGCACGATCAGTTTCGCGGCGAATGCGCTATGGAACATTGGATTCTCCTCCGGATTTGTAGTTGTTTCGCCCAGATGATCTGGGCAGAGTGAAGCTACACACTCGGGCGCGCCGCGTCAAATCCCATTAGCGCAAGGATCATCCATGGTCACGCCCACGGGCACAGTTAAGCGTTCAGGGCTTCTTGAAACCGTACTTCGACAGGATGTTCTGCGCCGGCACTGAACGCAGATACTCGATGAACTTCAAGGCGAACTTTTCGTTGCCGCTGCCCTTCACGGCCGCGATGGGATAAACAATGGGTGTCTTGGTGGGTACCTCGAAGAGCACCTCGACTTTATCGGGCAAGATCGCGGCATCGGTTACATAAACGAACCCGGCTTCGGCTTCCCCCCGCGCCACATAGTCCAGGCTCTGCCGCACGTTTTGCGTATTGAGAGATTTATCCTTGAGCGCTTCCCACAGACCGGCTGCTTCCAGTGCCTCCTTGGTGTAACGCCCCACCGGAACCGTTTCGGTGTTGCTGATCCCGAGCCGCGTGATGCCGGGGTCTTTCAGCGCCTCGAGCGATTTCGGCGCAAGGGTTGCCCCCTTGGGTACCACCACGACAAGCGTGTTTCGCACAAAATCGAATCGCGAATTGCGCACGATCAGATTCTGCTTATGGGCGCGATCCATGGTCTCCTGATCGGCCGAGGCGAAGACATCCACCGGCGCCCCACGGGCAATCTGCTGCAACAGCGCACCGGAGCTGCC
>JBKKAO010000415.1:0-10467 GCA_046714645.1 Burkholderiales bacterium
ACCCAAGGGCGTGGACTATTCTCAAGTGCGTGGTTTGTCCAACGAAATTCAGCAAAAGCTCACTAAGCAGCAGCCTGAGACCATCGGCCAGGCGAGCCGGATTTCGGGGATGACGCCGACGGCGATCTCTCTTGTATTGGTGCATTTGAAGCGAGGCTCTCTCAGGATAGAGCGCGCCGAGACTGAAATCGAACCCACCCCATCTCCGCTAACAGCTCGCGGCGTTTGATTTCAGCGCCGGAACTACACGATGGCGCTGCACAGTTGAAGGTGACGCTTGACGCGTCTCAAGAAATTCTTCTCCTACGGTATTTGGAGTTGCTGAAGAAGTGGAACCAGGTCTACAACCTCACCGCGATTCGAGAAGACGAGAAGCTGATTCCCTATCATTTGCTGGATAGCCTGGCGGTTGCCCCCTACGTCGCCGGAGACTCGGTGATCGATATAGGAACGGGCGCAGGGTTGCCGGGTATTCCCCTGGCCATCGCGCGTCCGGACCTGCGTGTGGTGCTACTCGATAGCAACCATAAGAAGACCGCGTTTCTTCGCCAGACCATCGCGGAGTTAGGACTTTCCAACGTCGAAGTGACCACGGAACGCGCTGAAACCTATCGCCCCAACTACAGATTTTCCATGGCTGTCTCCAGGGCCTTCTCCGACCTAAAGACTTTCGCGGAGGCTTCGCGCCACCTCATTCGAAGCGGCGGAACGCTGATGGCCATGAAAGGAATTTATCCGAATGAGGAGCTTGAACAACTTCCTTTAGATATAAAAGTGGGGACAGTTGTTCGGCTCACCGTTCCAGGCCTGAGCGCTGAGCGGCATCTTGTATTCCTAAAGATCGGCTTACCGGAGGCGCTTACATGACTCGAATTCTCGCTGTTGCCAATCAGAAGGGCGGCGTCGGTAAGACCACGACCAGCGTCAATCTCGCGGCGAGCCTCGCGCTCGCGAGCCGTCGCGTGTTGCTGGTGGATCTCGATCCACAGGGCAACGCCACCACGGGAAGCGGCATCGACAAGCGCCAGCTCAAGGCCTCTGTTTACCACTGTCTCCTGGGCAACGTGTCTGTGCCTACCGTGCGTCTCACGGTGCCCGGCGGCTTCGATCTTCTTCCCGCCAATCGCGAACTTGCGGGCGCGGAGATCGAATTGGTAGACGCCGAAGCGCGCGAGACAAAGCTGCGCGAGGCGCTGCAAGAGGTGCAAGACAACTATGACTACATCATCATCGACTGTCCGCCCGCGCTCAATCTCATCACGGTGAACGGACTGTGCGCGGCGCAAGCGGTACTCATTCCCATGCAGTGCGAGTACTACGCCTTGGAAGGTTTGTCGGATCTTGTCCAGACCATTCGCCGCATCCGCCAGCATCTCAATCCAAAGCTGGAAATCGAAGGCTTGCTTCGCACCATGTACGATCCTCGCAATACGCTCGCGCATCAAGTTTCGAAAGAACTGCAACAACACTTTGGAGACAAGGTGTATCGCACCGTCATTCCGCGCAACATCCGGTTGGCCGAGGCACCCAGTCATGGAATGCCGGCCGTATCTATGGACCGGCAATCCAAAGGCGCGCTGGCCTACCTTACGCTGGCCGGCGAAATTTTGAACCGAGCCTCCGTATGATCAAGACCAAAGGATTGGGCAGAGGGCTCGATGCCCTTTTGGGCAGCGATGAAGACGCCGCCAAGACCGACAGTCTGTTCGAACTTCCCGTCAGTTTTCTTCGTCCGGGGAAATTTCAGCCGCGAACCCGGATGGATCCTGTCTCCATTTCGGAACTCGCGGAATCCATCCGTAGCCAAGGCGTGCTGCAGCCCATTTTGGTTCGTCCCATGGGGGCCAATCAATACGAAATCATTGCCGGCGAGCGTCGCTGGCGCGCCTCGAAGGAAGCCGGCCTTTCCTCGGTGCCGGTGCTGGTCCGCGAGATTCCCGATGAGAACGCACTGTCCATGGCGCTCATCGAGAACATCCAGCGCGAAGATCTCAATCCAATCGAGGAGGCGGGGGGCATCCAGCGTCTCATCGATGAATTTCATATGACTCACGACTCCGCCGCGCAAGCCGTCGGGCGTTCGCGTAGCGCGGTCAGTAATCTGCTTCGGCTGCTCTCCCTATCCGCGCCGGTGCGGGACCTGCTGATGGATGGCAAGCTCGATATGGGGCATGCGCGCGCCTTGATTCCCCTTGAAGGCGCCCAGCAAGTTGAAACCGCGCAATTGATCGCTCTGCGCGGACTGTCTGTCCGAGAAACCGAACGGCTGGTGGAAGGACTCCTCGATCCCAAACGTGCCGCTAAACGCGGGGGCCTTCGCCGCCAAGACCGCGACACCTTACGCTTGCAGGAGGAACTTTCGGAAAAACTGGGCACCACCGTCGTAATCAAAGCGGGCCCTAAGAAAACCAGCGGCAAATTAGTGATCAACTATACGAGCCTCGACCAGCTGGGCGGCATCCTTGCACGTTTTTCCTGATCCCATGCGGGCCGGTCCATCTAGCGTTTGACGCGGCGCCACAAGCCCCGCTAGAATCGCGGCCCTTCGCTTCCACCCTCGCCACCATTGAGCCGAATCAGTATCGAGAGCCAGCCTCTGCGAACGGTTCTGCGATGGCAGGCGCTAGTCACTACAGTATGCGCGGCGGGATTCGGGGCGTGGCAGGGAGTACTCGGCGCGGTATCCGCGGTTCTTGGCGGAGTGGTTCCAATCGTCGCGGGCGCGGCTTATGGCGTGATCATAAGCCGCGCAAAGGTAGGGCCTACGGGATCAGCGCTTCGGCTGATGCTCAGGGCGGAAGCCGTTAAAATGGTCCTGATAATTCTCTTGCTATGGTTGATATTGACCACCTTTCGCGATATCTCGAAGGGCGGATTTTTTGTAACGTTCGCGGTATCGGTTCTGACTTTTTCCATGGCCATCGCAGTGCGAGAACCTGATGAAAATAGCAGGTAGGAAGCAACAGGTAAACGACTCATCCAGATGGCAGCAGAGCTGACCCCCACAAGCTATATCAACCATCATCTGTCCAACTACACCAAGTCTTTTGGTGATAGCCCCTTCTGGACCCTGCACGTCGACACCTTCGCGGTCGCGGTGATCTTGGGAATCGTGGGATTTGGTTTCTTATGGTGGATTTCCAAGGGTGCTACGTCCGGCGTTCCGACCAAACGCCAGGCCTTTGTCGAGATCGTGTTCGATTTCATCGACGATCAGGTCAAGGGTATTTTCCACGGCAATCGCGCTTTTGTGGCGCCGCTGGCCCTCACCGTTTTTGTCTGGGTCGTGTTGATGAACTCCATGGACTTTCTTCCCGTGGATTGGGTGGCGCAAGGCACCCATCACATCTCCGAACACGGGTTTCGTATTGTCCCCACTGCGGACATCAACACCACCTTCGCGCTGGCCATTTCCGTGTGGCTCATGATGATCTTCTATAACCTGAAGATCAAAGGGGTGGGCGGATGGTTGCATGAGCTGTTCTGCTCTCCCTTCGGCTCCAATATTCTGCTATGGCCCTTCAACTTCCTGTTCAATCTCGTGGAGTACATCTCCAAGCCGCTGTCGCATTCCCTGCGCTTGTACGGGAACATCTACGCGGGCGAGATCATCTTCCTATTGCTTGGCATGTGGGCGGCCACCGGCCTGGCCGGCACCCTCTTCGGCGCGGTGCTGGGCGTGGGCTGGGCTATATTCCACATCCTCATCGTGTTGTTGCAGGCGTTCATTTTCATGATGCTGACCGTCGTGTACATCTCGATGGCGCATGAGTCCCATTAATTTTATATCGAAGTAACCGTCAACTCGAAAGGAAAACAAAGATGGACAAGATCCAATATTTGGCGATGATCCAAGCCTACACGGGCGTGGGAATCGGACTGATGATCGGTCTGGGTGCGGCGGGTGCCTGTATCGGCGTAGGCATCATGTGTAGCCGTTTTTTGGAAGGCGCCGCCCGCCAGCCCGAACTCATGCCCCAGTTGCAAGGTAAAGTGTTTTTGTTGCTCGGTCTTATCGACGCGTCCTTCATTATCGGTGTCGGTCTTGCCATGTTGTTTGCGTTCGGCAATCCTCTGCTCGCCGTCGTTCAAGCAGCGGCTGGTTAATTAGCTTAGGCCGAGGCTCGGCATATGAACATTAACCTCACGCTTATATCCCAGGCAATCGCCTTCTTCATCTTCGTTTGGTTTACGGCAAAGTTTGTCTGGCCGCCGCTCACGCGCGCCATCGAAGCGCGGCAGAAGACCGTTGCCGATGGACTGGCAGCCGCCGACAAAGGCCGGCAAGCGCTCGAAGTCTCTTCCAAACAAGCGGACCAATCGCTCAAGGAAGCGCGCGATCGCGCCGCCGAGATCATCGGCTCCGCCGAAAGACGAGTTGCCCAGATGATCGAAGAAGCGAAAGTCGCGGCCCGAGAAGAAGGTAACCGCGAGAAAGCCGCGGCCCAATCCGAGATCGAGCAGCAAATCTCACGCGCTAAGGAGCAGCTGCGCGAGCAGGTCGCCAACCTTGCGGTGACCGGTGCGGAGAAAATTCTTCGGCGCGAAGTGGACGCGCAGGCACACGCTGACCTGCTCTCGCAACTGCGCGAGGAAATTCGTTAAGCCATGGCAGAAATCATCACCATCGCTCGTCCCTATGCGGAAGCGATCTTCGATCTCGCAAACGCCTCCGGAAAACTCAATGAGTGGTCGCAACGCTTGGACACCATGGCTACTGTCGCCGCCAACAGCGATATGCGAGCCGCTACCGCTAATCCGAATATTTCGGCTGATCAAGTGTACGCAGTGTTTGCTTCGTTATGTGGCGACGTGCTCAATACCGAGGCGCAGAGTCTCGTGCGAGTCTTGATCGAGAATCGCCGTCTAACCGCGCTTCCCGAAGTGAAAGTCCTCTTCGATTCGCTCAAGCGCGAGCGCGAAGGCCAAGTCGAAGCGCACGTCACGTCCGCATTCCCCTTGGCTGACGCTCAACTGGCCGCGTTGGTGAATGTTTTGGAAGCCCGCTTCAAGCGAAAAGTACAACCCGTTGTATCGGTCGATTCAGATCTCATCGGTGGCGTTCGCGTTCGAGTGGGTGACGAGGTCATCGACGCAACTGTGCGAGGCAAACTCGCCGCCATGGCATCGGCTCTCAAGAATTAAGAGGAAACCACTATGCAACAGCTCAAACCATCCGAGATCAGCGATCTGATCCGCAGCAAGATCCAAAATCTTGCGCTCTCCGCGGATATCCGCACCCAGGGCACCATCGTATCCGTCACCGACGGTATCTGCCGCATTCACGGCCTGTCCGACGTCATGCAAGGCGAGATGCTAGAGTTTCCGGGCAACACCTTCGGCATGGCGCTTAACCTGGAGCGCGACTCCGTCGGTTCCGTGGTACTTGGGCCCTATGAGCATATCTCCGAAGGCGATACCGTCAAATGTACGGGCCAGATTCTTTCCGTACCGGTGGGTCCGGAACTAATTGGACGAGTCATGAACTCCCTGGGCCAGCCCATCGATGGAAAAGGCCCCATCAACGCCAAAGCGACCGACGTGATCGAGAAGGTGGCCCCCGGTGTGATCTGGAGGAAGTCCGTTTCCCAGCCGGTTCAAACGGGATTGAAATCCATCGATGCCATGGTGCCCATCGGCCGCGGCCAGCGCGAGTTGATCATTGGCGACCGGCAAACCGGCAAGACCGCGGTGGCCATCGATACCATCATCAACCAGAAGGGTAAGGACCTCATCTGTATTTACGTCGCCATCGGCCAGAAAGCCTCTACCGTCGTGAACGTGGTGCGCAAACTTGAAGAGCACGGCGCCATGGCCTACACCATTGTGGTGGCGTCTACCGCCTTCGAGTCCGCCGCCATGCAGTACATCGCCCCCTACTCCGGATGCACCATGGGTGAGTACTTCCGCGATCGCGGCCAAGACGCGTTGATCATTTACGACGATTTGACCAAACAGGCATGGGCCTATCGTCAAGTGTCGCTGTTGCTACGCCGTCCTCCCGGCCGTGAAGCCTACCCCGGTGATGTGTTCTATCTGCATAGCCGTCTATTGGAGCGCGCCGCGCGCGTGAACGAAGCCTGGGTCGAGCGCTTCACCCAGGGCGAAGTCAAGGGCAAGACCGGTTCGCTCACCGCGCTGCCCATCATCGAAACCCAGGCCGGCGATGTGTCTGCCTTCGTGCCCACTAACGTAATTTCTATTACCGACGGGCAGATCTTTTTGGAAACCGATTTATTCAACGCCGGTATCCGTCCCGCCATCAACGCCGGTGTCTCCGTGTCTCGAGTAGGGGGGGCGGCGCAAACAAAAGTCATCAAGAAGCTGGGCGGCGGTGTGCGTCTGGCGCTCGCGCAATATCGCGAACTCGCGGCCTTCGCGCAGTTCGCCTCTGACCTGGACGAGGCCACTCGCAAGCAATTAGAGCGCGGCCGTCTTGTTACGGAGCTGATGAAGCAGCCCCAGTATCAGCCTCTCGCCGTGTGGGAGATCGCGTTGACGCTGTTCGCGGTGAACAACGGTTTCTTCGACGACGTCGATGTGAAGAAGGCGCTGGCCGCCGAACGTTCCATGCGGGAGCACTGCAAGAGCAAGTACACCGATCTCGTCGATCGGATCGAATCCACCAAGGATCTGTCGGCCGACGACGAGAAGAAACTGCAAGACGCCTTGAAGGACTGGAAAAAGAACGGCTCGTTCTAATCCACCACGACCATGCCGAGCTCAAAAGAGATACGGACCAAGATCAAGAGCGTACAAAACACGCGCAAGATCACCAAGGCCATGGAAATGGTCGCGGCCTCCAAGATGCGTAAGGCGCAGGAGCGCATGCGCTCCGGCCGTCCTTACGCGGAAAAGATTCGCAACGTCGCGGCCCACATTTCCCACGCCAACCCGGAGTACCGTCATCCATTCCTAGTGGCGCGAGACACGGTAACGCGGGTGGGCATCATCGTTATCACCACCGATAAAGGATTGTGCGGCGGCTTGAACACCAACGTGCTGCGCCTGGCGCTCAATCAGTACAAAGAGTGGGAATCTCAGGGCGAGCAGATGGAAGTCAGCTGCATTGGTAACAAGGGCATGGGCTTCATGCAGCGCTTAGGCGCCAACATCGTGTCTCACGTCACCGGGCTGGGTGACCGTCCGCAGATGGAGAAGCTAATCGGCGCCGTGAAGGTCATGCTCGATGGCTACACCCAAGACCGCTTCGACCGCTTGATGATCTTCTATACCAAGTTCATCAACACCATGAAGCAAGAGCCGGTGATGGAGCAACTGCTGCCATTGTCCGGGGAAACGCTGGGCGCGCCGGAAGGTAATTGGGATTACATCTACGAACCCGATGCGAAGCTGGTTCTGGATCAAGCCCTCACCCGCTACATCGAGGCCGTCATCTATCAAGCGTTGGCCGAGAACATGGCCTCAGAACAATCCGCGCGCATGGTGGCCATGAAAGCCGCCTCCGACAACGCCGGCACCGTCATCGATGAACTCACTCTGGTCTATAACAAGACCCGCCAAGCCGCGATTACCAAAGAGCTTGCGGAGATCGTCGGCGGCGCCGCAGCGGTATAACGAATTTAGTTTGAATCGGTAAAGGTAAAGTTATGGCACAAGCTCAAGGATCCATCGTTCAGTGCATCGGCGCGGTGACTGACATCGAGTTCCCGCGCGATCAAATGCCCAGAATCTATGACGCATTGCGGCTGGTCGAAGATGGCACCAATCCGCTGGCGGAGAAAGGTCTGACCTTCGAAGTGGAACAACAGCTAGGTGACGGCGTGGTCCGCACCATCGCACTGGGTTCCTCCGACGGTCTGCGCCGGGGCATGAAGGTGACGAACACCGGTGGGCCGATTTCCGTGCCCGTGGGTCCCGCAACCCTGGGGCGCATCATGGACGTGTTAGGCCGTCCCATCGACGAAGCCGGTCCCATCGCCACGGAAGAGCGTCGCGCGATTCACCAGCCCGCACCCAAGTTCGACGAGCTGTCTCCCTCGGTTGAGTTGCTTCCTACGGGTATCAAGGTGATCGATTTGATCTGTCCCTTTGCCAAGGGTGGCAAGATTGGATTGTTCGGCGGCGCCGGTGTGGGTAAAACCGTCAACATGATGGAACTCATCAATAACATCGCGAAATCCTACGGCGGTTATTCCGTGTTCGCTGGCGTGGGCGAGCGTACTCGTGAAGGCAACGATTTCTATCACGAGATGGAAGAATCCAAAGTGCTGGATAAAGTGGCGATGGTGTTCGGACAGATGAATGAACCGCCCGGCAACCGTCTGCGCGTGGCGTTGACAGGCCTCACCATGGCTGAGAAATTCCGCGATGAAGGCCGCGATATTCTGCTCTTCATCGACAACATCTACCGTTACACCTTGGCCGGAACCGAAGTGTCCGCCTTGTTGGGCCGTATGCCTTCCGCCGTGGGTTATCAGCCGACCCTAGCCGAAGAAATGGGCCGCCTGCAAGAGCGCATCACTTCCACGAAGGTCGGCTCCATTACCTCCATCCAGGCCGTGTATGTGCCGGCCGATGACTTAACCGATCCCTCGCCCGCCACCACCTTCGGCCACTTGGACGCCACAGTCGTGTTGTCACGCGATATCGCATCCCTGGGTATTTATCCCGCGGTGGATCCGCTCGACTCCACTTCGCGCCAACTGGATCCCCACACCATCGGCGAGGAGCACTACAACACCACCCGTGCCGTGCAGGCCGTGCTGCAACGCTACAAGGAGCTGCGCGACATCATCGCCATTCTCGGCATGGATGAACTGTCCCCCGAAGATAAGCTGGCCGTGTCGCGCGCGCGTAAGATTCAGCGCTTCTTGTCCCAGCCCTTCAACGTGGCGGAAGTGTTCACCGGCTCTTCCGGCAAGATTGTTCCGCTCAAAGACACCATAAAAGGCTTCAAGATGATCGTCAACGGCGAGTGCGACAGCCTTCCCGAGCAGGCCTTCTACATGGTAGGAGCCATCGAAGAAGCCATCGAAAAAGCAAAGAAACTACAGTGAGGAGCGAAGTAAAAGAAATGAGAATTTATCGCCTCACGCCTCACGCCTAACGCCTCACGAAAACGATGGCCAATACGTTACACGTCGATGTTGTCAGCGCCGAGCAAGCGATCTACTCGGGCGAAGCCGAGTTCGTCGTGCTGCCCGGCGAGTCCGGTGAGTTGGGCATCTACCCGCGTCACACCCCCCTCATCACCCGTATAAAGCCCGGCTCCGTTCGAATCAAGCCGGCTGGCGGTGGCGAAGAGGAATTGATCTTCGTCGCGGGTGGTATTCTCGAAGTGCAACCCAAGGTCGTCACCGTGTTGGCGGATACGGCGATCCGGGGACATGACCTCGACGAAGCCAAAGCCAACGACGCCATCGAGCGCGCGGAAGAAGCGAAAGCCAAGGCCCAAGACAAACAGGAAGTCGCGGCAGTAGAAGCCGAACTCGCAGTGCTTGCCGCCCAGCTTGCCGCCATTCGAAAATTGAGAAGGAAGTGATTGGGAAGGACGTAGTTCCGGATAAATAAAAGCAAGAGCGAATAATAATATCCCTCAAGGGTTGAAAAGCGGCTGCGGCCGCTTTTTTTCTTTAGTAGAGCTGCGTTGACAGTGTTCGAAGGTTTCAATAGTCTGCGCCAATCGGCGTCCAAGTGGCGGCCAAAGCAGCAGCGGACAAGAGCATCTTCGCGGGGGTGAGGCACTACTGCTCCACCGTCGTCATGGGAAGGTGGACGTGTATCACAAGTTTGGATTACCGGTGATCGTCTGGGGTGCAGTGCCTCCCCGACATCACCTAAAGAACTCAAACCCAAGGAGACCTCCATGTCAGCATTCTTCGAATTTAGGCAGTACCGGATCAAAGACGGCAAGCGCGAGCGCTGGGTCAAATTCATGGAAGAACAGGTCATTCCGTTCCAAGTGGAGCGTGGTATGGTCATCGTTGGCAGTTGGATAGACCCAGAGCAATCCGATCATTACATCTGGATGCGCCGGTTCGAAAGCGAAGACGAGCGCAAAGCGCTCTACAAGGCAGTCTACGAAGATCCCCGGTGGAATGCGGAGTTCAAACCTCAAATCGATGAGATGCTGGATCGCGCGAAGATCGTAATAACACGCTTAGCGGCTACGGCGAAGTCGGTGATTCGCTGAACATTGTTTGGCGCGGCACGATGCAACTGGCCTGGAATCCCCAAAACGGCGATTCACCGCTCTAGGTTAGCCCGACAAAACGGGCTACTCGGCGCTAGATGCGGCGGCGGCGAATAGCATGTCGATCACACGCTGGTTGGAGCGCGAGCATTCCAGCGGGAACGCGAACTTGCCCTTGCCGTGAATGGCATCGGCAAAGTTCTCCACCATCAGCACATAGTGATTGGCCTGGGGATAGATCGTTTCCTCCAGACGTGATCCTTCATTCATGCGAATCGTGACGCTGGCCTGGTCGTAGACACCGGCATTGA
>JBKKAO010000416.1:0-16381 GCA_046714645.1 Burkholderiales bacterium
ACTACGGCGGGCTGGTAGCGGCCCCCGTCTTTAGCGAGGTGATGGGCGCGGCCCTTCGTACCTTGGGCGTTGCCCCCGATGATTTGCTCCAACCTGGTTTTGCCGTGCAAGCTTCGCTGCCAAAGGAAAAGGCATGAGGGAAGGCGAGGCCACACTTCCGATTCGTTCTGAGGCGCTCGCGGAGCTGGGCGCAGATCTCACGCGCATGGTGGCCGATAGCCGGCGCGTGCGCGCGGGCGATGTGTTCGTTGCCCTGCCTGGAATGCGCCATGACCCGAGGCAGGATATTCCCGGCGCCATCGCCGCCGGCGCGGCCGCGGTGATCTGGGAGCAGGAAGGCTTTCAGTGGCGCGACGAATGGCGCGTTCCTAACTTGCCCGTTCAGGGATTGCGGCAGGTGCTGGGAGATTTGGTGTCTCATGCGTTGGCGCATCCGTCGCAGCAATTGTGGGTGGCCGGCGTGACCGGAACCAATGGCAAGACCTCGTGCAGCCAATGGCTGGCGCACAGCCTCACGCAGTTGGGCCAGCGCGCCGCCGTGGTTGGCACCCTTGGTAACGGCTTTCCCGGCGCGCTCTCGCCCGCGTCTCATACCACTCCCGATGTCATCACTTTGCACCATCTGCTGGCGGATTTTCTGCGCCAGGGCGCGGCAAGCGTGGCGATGGAAGTCTCCTCCCATGGTCTGGAGCAAGGCCGGGTGGACGGCGTGAGTTTTAGCGCCGCGCTGTTCACCAATCTCACGCGCGATCATCTCGACTACCACGGCAGCATGGAGCGTTATGGAGCCGCCAAGGCGAAACTCTTCGCATGGCCGACCCTCAAGCACGCGGTGGTGAACTTGGACGATGAGTTTGGCGCGAGCCTAGCGGCCCGCTTGGATCGCGGCGCCTTGGAGGTCATGGGCTACGGCCTTGGCAAGGGCGAAATATCCGGCCATCGTTTGGATCTTTCCAGCCGCGGTCTGCGCCTGGAAATCGTCACGCCTTGGGGCAAGAGCGAGATCGAAAGCCAGTTGTTGGGTGGTTTCAACGCTAGCAATCTGTTGGGCGTCCTGGGCATGCTGTTGGCCGCGGGAGTGAGTCTGGCCGATGCGACGGGAGTGTTGTCCACCTTGCAAGCGGTACCCGGACGCTTACAGATTCTTCGAGAGGGGCAAGGCCCCCTGGTGGTGGTGGACTATGCCCATACACCCGATGCCTTGGAGAAGGTGTTGCAAACCCTGGCGGACATTAAGCCCGCGAGCGCTCGGTTGATCTGCGTGTTCGGTTGCGGCGGCGATCGCGATTCGGGTAAGCGGCCTCTCATGGGTGAGATCGCCACGCGCTTGGCGGATGTCGCGGTGGTGACCAGCGACAATCCCCGCGGCGAGGATCCCCTGGGCATCATCGGCGACATCCTCGCGGGGGCGCACGCTAACTATCGAGTCGAAGCAGACCGCGCGGCGGCGATCCATTCCGCCCTCGAAGAAGCCGGGCCCAACGACATCGTGTTACTTGCCGGCAAGGGTCACGAAACTTATCAAGAAATTCAAGGCACGCGCTTGCCCTTCGACGATGCGGATGTGGCGCGGCAATCCTTGAGGCGGCACCATGCTTGACCTACGCGAAGCCGCCTTGGCGTTGAATGGCCAACTACTAGGAGAGAACGCGCGCTTCGGCGGCGTCACCACCGATAGCCGCCAGATGAATGCAGGCGATCTACTGGTCGCTATTCGCGGTGAGCGTTTCGATGGGCACCAGTTCGTGGCCGATGCGCTGAGGAGCGGCGCGGCGGGCGCCATCGTTGATGTGGCGGGCGCGGCGGACATCGAGGCGCGCCCCCTCATCGCCGTCCCCGATACGCGCAAGGCGCTAGGACAACTAGCCGCCCACTGGCGAGGGCAATGGCAAGGGGTGTTGACCGCCGTGACCGGAAGTAACGGCAAGACCAGCGTCAAGGAAATGATCGCGGCCATTCTTCGCGCCCATGCCGGAGCGGAGGCGGTGCTGGCCACCACGGGCAATCTCAACAACGACATCGGCATGCCCTTGATGTTGCTGCGTCTGCGCGCGCAACACCGCTATGCGGTGATTGAGATGGGCATGAATCACTTAGGCGAGATTTCCTATCTCACGGGTTTGGCTCGCCCGAACTTGGCTCTCATCAACAATGCTGGCAGCGCCCACATCGGCGAGCTGGGTTCGCGGCAAGCCATTGCCCAGGCCAAGGGCGAAATATTCGAGGGTTTGGACAACGACGGCGTGGCCATCATCAATGCGGATGATTCTTTCGCTCACTACTGGCGCGGTTTACTTGGTGCGCGGCGTGTGGTGGATTTTTCGTTGGACAACAAGGCAACGGTGACGGCAAAGCTTGCCTCTTTGTCCCCGGCGGTCCGCATGCAAGTCAGCATGGGTCAAGAGAACGCCGCCGTCGAGGTGCCCGCCCCCGGGCGGCACAACGCCATGAACGCGCTGGCGGCGATTGCCGCGGCCTACGCGCTGCAAGTGCCCGCTGAAGCGGCGCGGGCGGGCCTCGCACGCTATCAAGGGATCGAGGGACGATTACAGAGCAAGCGCGGCGTGGGGGGTGCTGTGATCATCGACGATACCTATAACGCTAATGCCGATTCGGTAAAAGCAGCTATCGAGGTGCTTGTTCAATCCAAGGGCGAACGCGTTTTGGTGCTGGGCGATCTCGGTGAGTTGGGGGTTTTCTCCACGCCCTTGCACCGGGAAGTCGGGCAGGCTGCCAAGGCGGCGGGTCTAAGCCGCTTGTATACCTTGGGCGAGGCCAGCGCGCACGCCAGCGACGCCTACGGCAATGGTGCCCGCCATTTTTCAGCGATAGATGACTTGGTAGTGGCGCTGCGCTCCGAACTCACATCGAACACCACGGTATTGGTGAAAGGATCTCGATTCATGCGTATGGAACGGGTGGTCGAAGCGCTGGGCGAGGGCGAAACGCTCATCGCGGGAGGGCGCAACTGATGTTGCTTTGGCTGGCGCAGTGGTTGGGGCAGGAGGTGCGCGCCTTCAACGTGTTTCAGTACATTACGTTGCGCGCGGTGTTGGCCACCATGACGGCCTTGCTGATTTCCTTTTTCGTCGGGCCCGCCATGATTCGCAAGTTGACCGTCTACAAGATCGGGCAGTCCGTGCGCGACGATGGTCCGCAAACGCATTTGACCAAGGCGGGCACACCGACCA
This sequence comes from Burkholderiales bacterium, assembly GCA_046714645.1. GTDB lineage: Bacteria > Pseudomonadota > Gammaproteobacteria > Burkholderiales > SHXO01 > SHXO01. The sequence continues at coordinate 3,192 of JBKKAO010000416.1, forward strand.
TGGGAGGCGCGCTGATCTTGGTGTCCATCGCCATCACGACCCTCCTGTGGGCGGATCTGAGCAACCGCTTCGTGTGGGTGGTGCTGGCCGTAACCCTGGGATTTGGCGCCATCGGTTGGGTGGATGACTATAAGAAAGTGGTCCACCGGAATCCCAAGGGTATGCCGGCCCGCTCCAAGTACTTCTGGCAATCGCTGGTGGGATTCACTGCGGCGGCCTTCATTGCATTTAGCACCAATCTACCCGCGCAAACGGAATTCATCGTGCCCTTCGTCAAGCACGTGGCCTATCCCTTGGGCGTGGTGGGATTCATCACCATGACCTATTTCGTGATCGTGGGGACGAGCAATGCGGTCAACCTGACCGATGGTTTGGACGGCCTCGCCATCCTGCCTACGGTGATGGTGGGAAGCGCCCTAGGCGTATTCGCCTATGTCGCGGGTAACGCGGTGTTCTCCAAGTACCTAGGATTTCCTTACATTCCCGGCGCCGGAGAACTCACCATCATTTGTGCGGCCATCGCTGGGGCGGGGCTCGGTTTTCTTTGGTTCAACGCCTATCCGGCGGAAGTGTTCATGGGCGATGTGGGTGCGCTGGCCTTGGGCGCGGCCTTGGGTTCCATCGCGGTCATCGTGCGGCAAGAAATCGTGCTCTTCATCATGGGCGGTGTGTTCGTCGCCGAGACCATATCGGTGATGCTGCAAGTGGCGTCCTTCAAGTTGACCGGCAAGCGCATCTTTCGCATGGCGCCCATTCATCATCACTACGAACTCAAAGGCTGGAAAGAAAATCAAGTGGTGGTTCGCTTTTGGATTATTTCGATGATGCTGGTGCTGGTGGGGCTTTCCACCTTGAAACTGCGTTGATGGATTTGGCTGGCAAACATGCATTGGTATTGGGGCTGGGTATGACGGGCCTGTCCATGGTGCGCTGGTTGAAGCGAGCCGGTGCGCAGGTGCGCGTAGCGGACACACGGACCAGTCCTCCGCATGCAGACCAACTGCAAGCGGAGTATCCCGATGTGACTGTGGCGAGCGGTCCGTTTTTGCCTTCATCCTTCCAAGGCGTGGATCTGATGGCCGTGAGTCCGGGCGTTGCGGTAACCGAACCGCTCATCCGGAGAACCGCAGACGCAGGCGTGCCCATCGTGGGAGATGTGGAGCTTTTCGCCCAGGCTCAACCCAGGCTAGCACCCGCGCCGGTGCTCGCCATCACCGGGTCTAACGGCAAGAGCACGGTGACGGAGTTGACAGGCGCCATGTGCCGTAGCGCGGGAAAGAACACCGTCGTTGCCGGCAATATCGGTATCCCCGTGCTCGATGCCTTGACACAAGCACAGACCTCCAAGCCCGGCGTATTCGTGCTCGAACTGTCGAGCTTTCAGTTGGAGACGACGGCCTCCTTGAACGCCGCCGGTGCCGCATGCCTGAACGTGAGTGAAGATCATCTGGATCGTTACGCGAACATGGCGGCCTACGCTGATGCCAAGGCAAGGATCTTTCGCGGCAGCGGCGTGCAAGTCGTCAATCGCCAAGATCCCCTGTGCGCACAGATGGCGCGACCTCAGCGGCGCGTGTTGAGTTTTGGCCTGGATACTCCCCGAAGCCGGGACGAGTGGGGGATCCACAATGATGCGCAATCGGCCGCGTGGCTGGCCGAGGGAGAGCGGCGCTTGTTCCCGGTGAGCAGCATGCGGCTTGCCGGTCTGCACAACGCCGCCAATGCGCTGGCCGCGCTTGCGCTGTGCCGCTGCATCGGTCTTCCCTATGAACCTCTGCTTGCCACCCTCCGGGAGTTCCGGGGCCTGCCCCATCGCGTGCAGAAAATCGCCGAGGTGAAGGGGGTGAGTTTCTTCGACGACTCCAAGGGTACGAATGTGGGCGCAACGGTAGCCGCGTTGTCCGGTTTCACCCAACCCACCGTGCTTATCGCAGGAGGGGATGGCAAGGGCCAGGATTTTTCTCCGTTGCGAGAACCGGTGCGCGAGCGCGCGCGGGCGGTGGTGTTGATCGGCCGCGATGCGGGGCGCATCGAATCCGTGCTCCAGGGCAGCGGCGTTGCGCTTACCCGGGCGCTCAGCATGGAACAGGCGGTTGACATGGCCTTCGAGGCGGCGCGACCGGGTGACGCCGTGTTGCTGTCTCCGGCTTGCGCGAGCTTCGATATGTTTCGCAACTACGAGCATCGCGCCCAAGTCTTCGCGGATGCGGTGCGACTCTTGGAGCAGCGGTGCTGAACCTCGCCCATAGCTTCCTGCGCAAATCCGGCGACCGGGGGAATATCGACGAGGGTCTGTTGTGGACGGCGATCCTGTTGTTGGGAATTGGCATGGTGATGGTCTACTCGGCTTCCATCGCCATCGCTGAAGCCGCGCGCAGCACCGGCTATCACCCGCAGTTCTATCTGATTCGCCAAACCTTCTTCGTGGCCATTGGAGGTCTGGCGGCCTATATGGTGTTTCAGCTGCCCATGCGTTATTGGCAGGTGGCGGCACCCTATCTATTCGTATTCGCCGGCCTCTTGCTCGTGGTGGTACTGGTGCCTTTCGTGGGCAAGGAGGTCAATGGCAGCAGGCGCTGGCTGCCCTTGGGTGTGATCAATGTGCAACCCTCCGAACTAATGAAGCTCTTCGTGGTGCTCTACGCCGCCGATTACACGGTGCGCAAGGCGGCATGGATGCACAGTCTGAGGAAAGGTTTCTTACCCATGTTCTCGGTGATGTTCGCCGTAGGGGTGCTCTTGCTGTTCGAACCGGATTTCGGCGCTCTTGCCGTTATCGCCGCCATCGCCATGGGGATATTGTTCTTGGGCGGAATGAACTGGAGGCTGTTTGCTTCGCTATCGGTATTGTTGGTGGCTGGCCTGTTCGTTGTGGCACTGACCTCGCCCTATCGCTTGCAGAGGATGGTGGGATTCTGGGATCCCTTCAAGGACTACTTCGGCAAGGGCTACCAGTTGAGCCATGCGCTCATCGCCTTTGGCCGGGGTGAATGGTTGGGTGTGGGCTTGGGCGCCAGCGTCGAGAAACTTTTCTATTTACCCGAGGCGCACACAGATTTTCTCTTGGCGGTCATCGGGGAGGAACTCGGCTTCGTGGGTGTATCCGTGGTGATCGTGCTGTTCGCGGTGATGGTGTGGCGTGCCTTCGCTATCGGCTCGCAGGCGGCGCAACTCGAACGTTATTTCTCCGCGCTGGTGGCGCAAGGCATCGCCATTTGGTTGGGGGCTCAAGCCGCCATCAACATGGGCGTGAACTTAGGCGTGCTGCCGACCAAGGGTTTGACACTCCCTTTCTTGAGTTTCGGTGGCAGCGGACTGGCGGCCAACTGCTGCGCACTAGCGCTGGTATTACGGGTGGACTACGAAAACCGCCAGCTCATGCGAGGTAGATCGCTATGAGTCGCACGATCTTGATCATGGCGGGTGGAACCGGAGGCCACGTGTTTCCAGCCCTGGCGGTTGCCGACCAATTGAGAGATAAGGGCTGGCGCGTGGTGTGGCTAGGTGCTAAAGCGGGCATGGAGGCGAGCCTCGTTCCCCAGCGTGGTTACGAAATGCAGTGGGTGCGCTTCTCTGGATTGCGCGGAAAGGGCTTGGTGAGTTTCGCGCTCTTGCCGGTGAATTTACTCATCGCTTTCTGGCAGTGCGCAAAGGCGATTTTCCGGGTGCGTCCCAATGTGGTGTTGGGCATGGGTGGCTATGTTTCCTTTCCCGGTGGGATGATGGCGTCGTTGCTCAACCGGCCGCTGGTGATTCATGAACAGAATTCGATCGCGGGCCTAGCTAATCGCGTATTGGCGCACGTGGCCGATCGCGTGCTGAGCGGGTTTCCCGGCGTGTTGAAGAAGGCGCAATGGATTGGTAATCCTGTGCGCGCTGAAATTCAAGCGCTGCCCGCGCCGGCGCTTCGCTATGCCGCGCGCCAGGGGCCCTTGCGTATCCTGGTGGTGGGAGGGAGTCTGGGCGCCCAGGCGCTCAATGAGATGGTGCCGCGATCGTTGTCCTTGATCTCGGAATCGGACCGGCCGGCAGTGATTCACCAATCGGGCAAGAAACACATCGGCGCGCTGCGCAAGGCCTACACTGAGGCCAAAGTCGATGGGCTGGCTGTGGACTTTATCGACGATATGGCGAAAGCCTATGGCGAATGCGATCTGGTGATCTGCCGCTCAGGTGCTCTGACCTGCGCCGAACTGGCCGCCGCCGGGGTGGCGAGCGTGCTGGTGCCTTTCCCCCATGCGGTGGATGATCATCAGACCCACAACGCGCGTTTTTTGGAGCAGGCCGGCGCGGCGGTATTGGTGCCGCAGCCTGAACTGGCGCCCAAGAAACTGGCCGATCTATTGATGGGCTTTACACGAGAGAAGCTGCTCGGCATGGCTCAACGGGCGCGCGAATTGGCGCGGCCGCAGGCGACCCAGGAATTGGCACGGGTATGCGAGGCGATGGCCGGATGAAGCACAAGGTCAAACGCGTTCACTTCGTGGGGATCGGCGGCGCTGGCATGAGCGGCATCGCCGAGGTGTTGCTCAATCTGGGTTATCGAATCAGCGGGTCGGATCTCACCGAAAACGCTGCCACCGAACGTCTCAGACAATTGGGCGCCCACGTATTCCGCGGCCATGATGTCGCGAACGTCGATGGGGCGGACGCCGTGGTGGTGTCCACGGCGGTGAAGGCCGACAACCCCGAAGTGAGCGCTGCGCGCGCCCATCGCATACCGGTAGTGCCGCGCGCGTTGATGCTGGCGGAACTCATGCGGCTCAAGCAAGGCGTGGCGGTGGCGGGTACTCACGGCAAGACCACGACCACCAGTCTCATCGCCAGCGTGCTGGCTGAAGGCGGCTTGGATCCGACCTTCGTCATCGGCGGGCGCTTGGAGGCCGCGGGTGCCCATGCGCGCCTTGGGACCGGAGAGTTCATCGTGGTGGAGGCCGATGAATCCGATGCCTCCTTCCTTTATCTTCAGCCCGCACTGGCGGTGGTGACCAACATCGACGCCGATCATATGGAAACCTACGGTCACGACTTCAGCCGTCTGCGCCAAGCCTTTCTCGATTTCATCCAGCGCTTGCCCTTCTATGGCGTAGCGGTGCTGTGCGTGGATGATGCCAACGTGCGAAGCCTGCTTCCGCTCATCGCCAAGCCCATGGTGACCTATGGCTTGTCCGAACAAGCGCAAGTGCGGGCGGTGGAGATCCGGGCCGACGGGTTGTGCATGCGCTTTAGCGTACAGATTCGTTCCGACCGGCCTGAGGCGCCCATCGAGCAGAGCTTTCCGGTGACGCTCAATTTACCGGGTCTGCACAACGTGCAAAACGCACTGGCCACCATCGCCGTGGCACTGGAACTCGGCGTGGCTACGGACAAGATCGTGAAGGCGCTGGCGGAGTTCAAAGGGGTGGGCCGGCGCTTCCAACGCTATGGCGAGATCGCCCTGCCCGGTGGAGGGCACTACACCTTGATCGACGACTACGGCCATCATCCGGTGGAAATGGCGGCTACCTTGGACGCGGCGCGCGGGGCGTTTCCCGGCCGCCGCGTGTTGCTGGCCTTTCAACCCCATCGCTACACGCGCACACGCGATTGTTTCGAGGACTTCGTGAAGGTCCTCTCGACGGTGGAAGCGCTGGTGTTGGCGGAGGTCTACGCGGCGGGCGAGGCGCCCATCGTGGCCGCCGACGCCCGCGCGCTGGCGCGTGCCCTGCGCGTGGCCGGAAAGGTGGAGCCGGTCTTTGTCGAACAGATGAGCGAACTCCCCGCCGCCATCACCACCGCCGCGCGGCCCGGCGACGTGGTGGTGACTATGGGCGCGGGATCCATAGGCGTGGTACCCGGCTTGCTGGTCCGCCAAGCCGCTGCGGCGGCCGCATGAACATGGCGGAAATCGAGCAAATCACGGCACGCGGACTGGGTGGCGATTTTCGCCTGCGCGAGCCCATGCGAAGTCACACCAGCTGGCGCGCGGGGGGTGCGGCCGACCGGGGCTATTTCGCCAAGGATCTCGCCGATTTGACGCGCTTCATTCGCACCATTCCTCGCGACGAGCCGGTCTACTTCGTGGGCCTTGGCAGCAATCTTCTAGTGCGCGATGGCGGGCTGCGCGGGACGGTCGTGTTCACTCATTGGGCCTTGCGCGAGTTGGCGCTCGATTCGCAGGATTCTTCCCTCATCCGCGCGCAGGCCGGCGTGTCCAGTCCTAAAGTTGCGCGCTTCGCCGCCGTGCATGAATTCGAGGGTGCGGAATTCCTCGCCGGTATTCCCGGAACCCTCGGAGGCGCGCTCGCCATGAACGCCGGTTGCTACGGATCGCAGATCTGGGAAGTGGTGGAGCGCGTGATGACCTTGGGCCGGGATGGCGAACTGCGAACGCGAACGCGCGAGGATTTCGATATCGCTTACCGAAGCGTGGCCCCGCGTTTCGCCACCGAAGAGTGGTTCGTCTCGGCTTGGTTGCGGATTCCCAAGGGCGACGGGCAGCGCTCTCGCGCGCGCATCAAAGAATTCTTGCAGCGGCGCATCGCCTCCCAGCCCTTGGAGTTGCCTAACGCCGGTTCGGTTTTTCGCAATCCTCCCGGAGATTACGCCGCGCGGCTCATCGAATCCTGTGGATTGAAAGGGCGGCGCATTGGGGGTGCCCTGGTCTCGCCCAAGCACGCCAATTTCATCGTCAACGTGGATCGCGCCAGCGCGGCGGATCTCGAAGCCCTCATCGAAGAGGTGCGGGACACGGTGAAAGCCAAGAAAGGCGTGGAGCTGGAGCGCGAGGTGAGAATCATCGGAGAGAGGGCATGACATCCTTGAGGGCCAATGAATTTGGCAAGGTCGCAGTGCTCTTTGGCGGAAAGTCTGCCGAGCGCGAAATTTCGCTGTTGTCCGGAAACGCCGTCTTAGCCGCCTTGAAGCGAGCCGGCGTAGATGCCCATGCCTTTGATCCCGCGCAGCGTGGTCTGCACGAATTAAAGAGTGAGAAGTTCGCGCGTGTGTTTATCGCGCTCCATGGCCGCTACGGGGAAGACGGGACCGTGCAAGGCGCGCTCGAACTCTTAGAGATTCCCTACACGGGAAGCGGCGTCATGGCCTCGGCACTTTGCATGGACAAGGTGCGAACCAAGATGGTGTGGGTCGCCGCCGGTTTACCCACCCCGCGCTGGGAAGTGCTCTTCCCTAAGAGCGATTGGGAGGTGGTGGCGAAGAAGCTAGGCTTACCCCTCATCGTGAAGCCGGCGCGTGAGGGTTCCACCATCGGGCTTACCAAAGTGAGCGGCGCCGGCCAACTGGAGGAAGCCTATCACGCGGCTGCTCGTCATGACCCGCTGGTGCTCGCGGAAGAGTTTGTCGAAGGCACCGAATTGACCGCGGCCTTCTTGGGCGAGCGCGCCTTGCCCTTGGTTCGCATCGAGGCGCCGCAGGGCAACTACGACTATCACAACAAGTATTTCAGTGACGAGACCCGCTACCACTGCCCGAGCGGATTGCTCCTTCAACAGGAAAAAAGAATCCAAGAGACGGTCATGCGCTCGGCCCACGTCTTGGACTGCCGCGGATGGGGGCGAGCCGATTTGATCTTGCGCGCCGACGGCAGCTTTGCATTGCTGGAAATCAACACCTCGCCTGGCATGACCGGGCACAGTTTGGTGCCCATGGCGGCGAAGGCCGTGGACATTTCCTTCGACGACTTGGTGATTCGCATCCTGGAGCTCGCGCATGTGGGATGACTACCGAAAATTAAATCGCGTTTCGAGCCTATTGCGGCTTTTATTCGCGATGCTGTCTTTGTATGCGCTCGTCATCTTCGTGGTGCGCTTACCGGTATTCCCTTTGCGGGAAGTGCAGATACAAGGCGGGATCCTCCACACATCTCAAGAACAAGTTGGCGCGCTACTTCACTCGAACTTTAAAGGGAATTTCTTCACCTTCGACCTTGAGCGGTTGCGAGATGCATTCTTGCTATTGCCTTGGGTGCGCTCCGCCACGGTGCGGCGGGTATGGCCCGGCCGCTTGGATGTTTCCCTCGAGGAACACCATGTCTTGGCGCGCTGGGGTGAGCGGGCGCTGGTCAACTCCTTTGGCGAAATCTACGAAGCCGCGAGTGGCCGGCAGCTCCCCGTTTTTTCCGGTCCCGAGGGCACATCCATCGAGATAACGCAGCGCTTCCACGAGTTCAACCAGGCTCTGCAGCCGCTCTCGCGGCAAATCAAGGAACTCAAGCTAAGCGAGCGGCGCGCATGGACACTGACCCTTGACGACGGGATGGTGCTGGAATTAGGACGAGAGCAGTTCCAAGAACGCCTAGCGCGATTCGTATCGGCCTATGCGTTGGCCGCCGCCCATCTCAAATCGCCGCCCAAACGAGTGGACTTGCGCTACCAGAACGGATTCGCGGTAGACGGCGTTCGTGCTTATCCAGGGACCTAGAGAGAAGCATGTTTAGAAGAACGTCGATGCGGGTGAAAGCCAAGTGAAGGAAACCAAGAATCTTATCGTGGGCTTGGACGTCGGCACTTCTAAAGTGGTGGCGATGGTGGCGGAGACCAAAGCCGACGGCGGCTACGACGTCATCGGATTCGGCGTAAGTCATTCGCGCGGCATGAAAAAAGGTGTGGTAGTCAACATCGAGTCCACGGTCACCGCGATCCAGCGCGCGTTGGAGGAAGCCGAATTGATGGCGGACTGCAAGATCAAGGAGGTCTACACCGGCATCGCGGGGAGCCACATCAAGAGTTTCAACTCCCACGGCATGGTGGCGATCAAGGAACGCGAGGTTTCGCAGTTCGACGTGGACCGGGTAGTGGAAACGGCGAAGGCGGTCAACATTCCGACCGATCAACAGATTCTGCACATCCTAACCCAGGAGTTCATCATTGACGGGCAGGAAGATGTCCGCGAACCCCTGGGCATGGCGGGCGTGCGCTTGGAGGTGAAGGTGCATATCGTCACCGGCGCCGTGGCCGCGGCGCAGAACATCCTGAAGTGCGTGCGGCGTTGCGGCTTAGAAGTCGAGGACTTGATCCTGCAACCCCTGGCCTCCGCTATGGCGGTGCTATCGGATGACGAAAAGGATCTGGGGGTGTGTTTGGCGGACATCGGCGGGGGCACCACTGACATCGCGGTGTTCACCCAAGGCGCCATCCGGCATACGGCCGTGATTCCCATCGCCGGCGATCAGATCACCAGCGATATCGCCATGGCCCTGCGTACGCCGACCAAAGAAGCGGAAGAGATCAAGCAACGCCACGGTTGCGCGTTGCGCGAGATGGCCAATCCGGGCGAGATGGTCGAGGTACCCAGCGTGGGCGACCGCGGTTCGCGCCAACTCTCGCGCCAGACCTTGGCGGAGGTGATCGTGCCGCGCGTGGAGGAACTCTATTCCCTGGTGCAGGCGGAATTGCGCCGCAGCGGTTTCGAGAAACTGCTTTCCTCCGGGATCGTATTGACCGGCGGCAGCGCCGCACTGCAGGGCATGGTGGAATTGGGCGAGGAGATTTTCCACATGCCGGTGCGCATGGCACGGCCTAATTATCAAGGAGGACTGGCGGAGGTGGTGCGCAATCCGCGCTACTCGACCGTCGTTGGTTTATTGCTGTCAGGGCTCGCGCAACGCCAGCGGCAGCAATTGGTACGGATGCACACCGCATCCTTCCGGCACGTGTTCGATCGGATGCGGACTTGGTTTCATGGCAATTTCTAAAGAGTGTTTTGTGTCGCGGCGGTGTTTTTCCTAACTATGAAAGGAGACTGGCATGTTTGAATTGTTGGATTCGGAGCCCCAAGAGGCCTTGATCAAGGTAGTGGGTGTCGGGGGCTGTGGCGGAAACGCCGTGGACCATATGATCGAGGCCGGTGTGCAGGGGGTCGAGTTCATCTGCGCCAATACGGACGCGCAGGCGCTTAAGCGAAACAAAGCCAAGACCTTGCTGCAACTGGGCGGGGAGGTCACCAAGGGCTTGGGTGCGGGAGCTAACCCCGAGATCGGCCGGGCTGCAGCCATGGAGGACCGGGAGCGGATCATAGAATTGATCGAAGGCGCGGACATGCTCTTCCTCACCGCCGGCATGGGCGGGGGTACGGGCACCGGGGCGGCACCGGTTTTTGCCGAGGCAGCTCGCGAGTTGGGTATTCTCACCGTGGCGGTCGTGACCAAACCCTTTGCCTTCGAGGGCAAGCGCCAACGCCTGGCCAATGAAGGACTGGAAGAACTCCAACGTCATGTGGACTCTCTAATCGTCATTCCGAACGAAAAGCTCATGCAGGTTTTGGGAGAAGATATCAGCATGCTGGACGCCTTCAAGGCCGCCAACGGTGTTCTCCATGGGGCGGTGGCAGGCATCGCGGAGGTGATCAATTGCCCAGGCCTGGTGAACGTAGATTTCGCTGACGTGCGTACCGTGATGTCGGAAATGGGCATGGCCATGATGGGATCGAGCACCGCTTGGGGCGCGGAGCGCGCGCGCGCGGCCGCTCAGCAGGCAGTGGCAAGTCCCTTGCTAGAGGACGTCAACCTTTCTGGGGCGAGAGGCGTGTTGGTCAATATCACGGCGAACATGAGTCTCAAGATGAAGGAAGTGCACGACGTAATGAACACCATCCGAGGTTTCACGGCCGAGGACGCGACGGTGATCGTAGGCACAGTGATCGACGAAGCCATGGAAGATAAGCTTCGGGTCACCATGGTTGCCACGGGTTTAGGTGGCGCGGTGGGACGGCTTCAGAGCAAACCGCTTACCGTGGTAAAAACCGGCACCGACAACACCCCCATCGAAGTGGCGGATTTCCACGACGCGGACGCACCTGCCCTGATTCGGCGGCGCAATGAACGGCAAGCGGCAGTCAATGCCATGCGCCAATCTGGGGTGGACGTTTTAGATATTCCTGCGTTCTTGCGAAGGCAGGCGGACTGACGAAGAAAACCGTCTCCATTGGGAGACGGTGTTTTCATCGTTGCTGGGCGTAGCGATATACTGGTAGAGGAACTTTGAGCGCGATGATCAAGCAGCGTACGTTCAAGAACGTGGTTAAGGCGACGGGCGTAGGGCTCCACAGCGGAGCGAAAGTGCTCATGACACTGCGGCCCGCGGCAGTCGATACGGGTATCGTGTTTAGGCGCATGGATTTGGGCAATCCTGTGGATCTGCGAGCCGATGCCTATCGGGTGGGCGACACCCGGTTGTCCACTTGTATCGAGGTCTCCGGGGTGAAGGTGGCGACGATCGAACATCTGATGTCTGCCCTTTCCGGGCTGGGGATCGACAATGCCTATGTGGACCTTACCGCCGCGGAAGTTCCGATCATGGACGGTAGCGCGGGACCTTTCATTTTCCTAATTCAATCCGCGGGAATCGAAGAACAACCGGCGGCCAAGAAATTCATCCGTGTCCTGCGGCGCGTGGAGGTCCAGGACGGGGACAAGTGGGTGCGCTTCGACCCCTATGAAGGTTTCAAGATGGAGTTCAGCATCGCTTTCTCCCATCCGGTATTCCAACAATCCAAGCAGCGCATTTCGGTGGACTTCTCCACTACCTCCTATATCAAGGATATCGCCCGGGCAAGGACCTTTGGATTCATGCAGGACGTGGAGACCATGCGCGCCCAAGGTCTTGGCCTGGGGGGAAGCTTGGATAATGCGGTGGTGATGGACGACTACCGCATCCTCAACCTGGACGGTCTGCGTTATGACGATGAATTCGTCAAGCACAAGGTCCTGGATGCCATTGGGGACTTGTATCTGCTGGGGCATCCCATCATTGGTGCCTTTAGTGCCCACAAGTCCGGCCATGCCTTGAATAACAAGCTTTTGCGAGCGCTATTGGAGACTCGCTCTGCCTGGGAGTATGTGAGCTTTGAGGAGGGCAAGACTGCGCCGTCCCACGTGGCGCTCCAAAGTCAATTCGCCTAGGTCGTTCGCCTGGCCATGAGCGCCGTCGTACTCCGGCTGCTGGGTTTTCTGGTGTTGATCACCATTGCCGCTTCGGTGATCACCTATTTTTTCACTCAGAACCGCGCCTATCTAAGATTCGCCTGGCAGATCGCGAAATACAGTGTCATCCTAGTCCTTATTGCGCTCGCCTTGCTTGCCGTGGAGCGGATCGTTCTGTGAGCTAACGGCGGCTAAGCCGGGCCACGGCCCGCTTCAGTTCTCCGTCTGGAAGCTCGGCACTAAGGTGGTGTAACTCACTTCGGCTGGCCTCGCTCAGAATCGGGAAGGCCCGTGCCGCCTCCCTGCGTGGCAGGCCAGGTTGCGTGCCCACCTGTATTCCAGTAAGGTTCGGGCATCGCATTCGTAGCTCTTGCAGAATTCTGGGCGCGAGGTTGCGCAGCTTGGCCGCAACGGCCGCCGTGTCCGCTTGGATGAAAATGGTCCCAGCTTGTTCATGGGAGACTCGGCTGCGAACTGCCAGTTCCGGCGCGACACAGTCCACGTAGCGCTTGTGCAATGCTACGAGGGTTCGCACCCGCTCCACCAGAGAGCGAATGTCGGTCAAGGAATCCAACACATGACCGATAGATCGTAATGGATCCATGTTCAACTTTTCGCTTGGGGGAAACAATGAATATTATTCTAGTCTCCAACCGGCTTTCCAGAACGCGTACAGTCACCCTATCGCTCGGGCAACTGGCGTTGATCGGGACCGCGGTCGCGCTGGTCGGCGCGGTGTTGTTCGGCGCTGCCTACTATTTCGTCCTTCGGCATGCGGTCCAGGATCGCAATCCTTTGCTACAAGACATGGTCCGGGAAGCGCAGGCCCACGAAACTCAACGGGCGCAATCCTATGTGCGGGATAGTTTGAATTCCATGGCGGCGAAGTTGGGTGAGCTACAAGCCCACATACTGCGATTGAATACGGTGGGCGAGCGCTTGTCCAAGGCGGCTGGAATGAAACCCCAGGAGTTTCAATTCGATCGCCCCCCCGGCCAGGGCGGAGCGGACCCGGGCGCGGGCGCACGCGCCATGAGCGGGGGGGTTTTGAAGCGGAGCATCGAAGGTGTTGCACTGTCACTGGAGCAGCCATCCGATCGTATGGGCGTTGTCGAGACGGCCTTTACGCGTTTCAATGCGCAGAAGCAGTTCGTTCCGACCTCGATCCCCTTACCAGGCAGCTACTACTCGTCAAACTTCGGTTGGCGCATTGACCCTTTCACTGGGCTCAACGCTTTCCACGAGGGGATCGACTTTACCGCGAAAGAGGGCA
>JBKKAO010000417.1:0-7364 GCA_046714645.1 Burkholderiales bacterium
GCTGGGTATACATGAACAAGGAAATGCAGTCGTCGATGCAGCGCTCGCAGGAGGCGATCCGCAAATACAACCCTTCGATGCTGCCCCAGATGCAGCGCATGGATCAGCTCATGCAGAAGCAGGCGGCGTTCCTGAATTCCGGGCCGATGCGTTCCACGCTTTCGCAAAGCGAGGAAATGCAGGCGGACACCGACGGCGCGACGCTGGCCTGGCGCGCCGGCTACGATTCCTACGGACTGGTTTCGGCATTGCAGCGATTCGAGGCTTATCAGCGGCCCCGCTACGCGGCACAGCAGGGCGGACTGAGAGATCATCCGGAGCCGGTGCAGCGGCTGAAGATGCTGGATCTGGCGCTGCGTTCTCGCGCCGAGAAAGACACCCTTGGCGAGGGAGCGACCGATCGCTACCTGGAGGCGACCCGCTCGCTGCGCGATCGCCAAAGCTGATAGTGGAAAAGCAGTGGCTGGTGTCTAGTGAGTGGTTCAATGCATCCTGGCGCTCGATTATCCGCAGAACGCCCCCGTCCGCCAGAGGCAAAGTCTTCACTACAGCGACTTCTGCGTGATTCGTCGCACTCGCGTACAGACGAACCAACGGGTTACACTGCGAGACAATCCGAAAAGCAAAGCGAATCCGCTAAGTCGGGTTAGCTCCGCAGTCGCTGGGATCGCGCGCTGCCGGTGCTGGCTTGGTTCGTTGTCTCTGATGTGAGAGTAGGTCACGGGCGCGGTGACGGCGGCTTGTTGCATCAGGCGGTAGAACAACATTCCTCTGGACCGCGAGCTGCGTCGATTGAATCTGAACACGAACTCATCGAGGTAGTAGTCCACGTGCCTGGGATCAACGGCGCCGTGGTGGGTGCCAAGCAGCCAGCGCTTCAAGAGCGAGGCGACTCGGTGAACCCCGGGCAAGGAAGCGTGCGCTGGCCTCGAGGAACCCAGCTGAACCCGCGGGTCGTGATCAATGCCGTCGTGCGCGAGCTGTTGGTAGATCGCCGAGCCGTCCGTTCGCACCGTGGCGATGGGTTCGATGTTGTCGTGGATGAACGGCTCCATTGTCTCGATCGTGGGCCTGTCGATTCGACGCACCCGAATGCGTCCAAACCCCTTCGGTTCAAGAACCTCCACCGCGATGACCACCGGCACCAGGTGCTTCGTGTTGTGCGACTTGGAAGAGCGCATCTTGCGCGCTTTACCCGTTCTTCGACGCAAGGCCAGGAAGGATTCATCCACCTCCAGAAATCGGTTTTCGTTCTTTCATTGGTTCGGGAACATAAGTTCAACGATTCAACCGAGGACCCGGAATGCAGGTCTTCGAGCCCCTCTACGGGACATGCGTGCTTCCGCTTATAACTGACGTATTATTGCCTCATTTCGGCATTACGCGTAAACAGGGGGCTGTGTGAGGTGGGGTGCTTGCCTCGCACTGGTCCCAATTGGAATAACGAGCCGTCGAGTAGCGAAGGAGCCAGCATGAACGGGAAAAGACGCACCATCTGTGCGGTGGCGGCGATACTACTCACCGGGTATGCCGGCATGACTCCCGCCGCAGAGTCCATCGTCAAAATCGGAGTTGCCGGCCCGCTCACGGGATCCTTGTCGCACATGGGCAAGGATATCGAGAGCGGGGTAAGGCTTGCCGCAGAAGAGGCGAACGCCGCTGGAATATCACTGGCGGGGACTAAGACCCGCTTCGAAGTGGTGTCCCAAGACGATCAGGCGGATCCGAAGACGGCAGTGCTCGTCGCGCAGTATCTGGTGGACCAGCGAGTGGCGGGCGTAATTGGACACTTTAACTCGGGGTGCACCATACCGGCATCGGGCATTTACCACGAAGCAGGTATTCCGCAAATCTCGCCCTCCTCCACGAATCCTGCTTTCACGGCCCAAGGCTTCAATACTGCTTTTAGAGTCATCGGCAGCGATGCGTACGTTGGTAAGGTTGCCGGCGACTACATTGTCAAGACGTTCGGCGCAAAGCAGGTTGCGGTAATCGATGATCGCAGTGCCTATGGGCAGGGTCTTGCGGACGTTGCGGAGTCCGCCATGAAGGCGGCGGGCGCACAGGTGGTCGCGCGCGAATACACGACAACGCAGGCAACGGATTTCAGGGCCATGCTCACGAAGATCAAAGCCAAGAACCCGCAGGCGATATTCTTTGGCGGCCTGGACGCGCAGGCGGGCCCAATGGCTAGGCAGATGCATGAACTCGGAATGCGAGTACGGCTATTCGGTTCGGCGCTTGAGACAGAGTCATTCATACAGCTCGCTGGCGCGCAGGCCGCCGAGGGATCGATCTCCGCCCAGTCCGGTAGCTCGCTCGCGAAGATGCCGGGCGGAAAGAACTTTATCGATCGCTTCCGCAAGTACGGCAAAGTCGTCTTGTACGCACCACATAGCTACGATGCCACCCACGCGCTGATCGCCGCCATGCGCAAGGCGGATTCGGCCGAGCCTTCCAAGTACTTGAGACACCTCAAGCAGATTAGTCTAGACGGTGTCACTGGCCCCATCGCATTCGATGAACATGGAGACCTTCGCCGCGCATCGGTGACGTTGTATCAAGTCAAGAGCGGTCAGTGGGAAACCATAGGCAGTGTGACGCTGCGATAGGAAAAGCATCGATCCAAGTAATCATCCAACGCGTAGCGACAACATGACCAAGAGGCACATTGCAGTCATAGGTGCGGGCGCCTTCGGAGGGTGGACCGCTCTGCATATGCTGCGAAAGGGCGCTCGCGTGACTCTCTTGGACGCATGGGGTCCGGGGCACTCAAGGGCGAGTTCGGGTGACCACTCGCGCATCATTCGTCACACGCATCAGTCACGCATTTACGTGGATATGGCGGCCCGATCGCTGGCTCTTTGGCGCGCGCATGACATGCATTGCAACGAGCCCCTTTATCACCGCACCGGAGTGCTCTGGATGGTAGAGAGAAACGACGGTTTGGAACAGGCAGGCCTAGCTCATCTGGGTGCGGCCAATATTGCGCACCGCGTATTGACGGCAGAGGAGATCGCGCGCCGTTTCCCTGAAATCAATGTCGAGAGGGTGTTGTGGGGGCTATACGAGGAAGACGCTGGCTACCTTCTGGCCCGCCGAGGGTGCGAGGTCGTGGTTGAGGCGTTTGTCATGGAAGGCGGCGAATACCGCATGGGGTGGGCCAGCCCGGGACGAATTCGCTCAGAGAGGCTAGAGCAAGTTTGTATCGATGACGGCAGCGCGCTCACGGCGGATCATTACGTATTTGCGTGCGGACCTTGGCTCGGGAAGATATTTCCTGAGTTGCTGGGGGGATTGATTCAAGCAACGCGCCAAGAAGTGTTTTACTTCGGTACGCCTTCCGGCGCCAAAGAGTCCGAGCATCGCGCCCTTCCGGTATGGGCAAATCGGGGTGAGCGGTTCTGGTACGGCATCCCGGTGAATGGACACCACGGCTTCAAGGTGGCCGACGACTCCCACGGCCCCAGCTTCGATCCGACCCACGGGGAGCGCACGGCGAGCGCGGAAAAATTGGAGGAGGCGCGCGCCTATATGGAATTTCGTTTTCCTGGCATGCGCGGCGCACCGCTCCTGGAGAGCCGGGTTTGCCAATACGAAAACACCCCCGACGGCGGCTTTATGCTGGACCAGCATCCTGAAGCGATGAATGTGTGGATCATGGGCGGTGGATCGGGGCATGGCTATAAGCATGGTCCCGCGCTCGGCGAGCGCATGACGGAGCGAGTGCTTGAGGGGACAGCGCTTGATCCCGCATTCAGTCTAAGGCGATTCAGGCAGCAGTGAACTTGTCCGCGTGAGTGAGGAGTGACGAAATGCGGTGTGACCGTTGTCTCCGAGAGAATCCTCCCAAATCGAGGTTCTGCTTAGAGTGCGGCTTCAGACTCGCGTCCCGGTGCGCGAACTGCGATCACCCTTTATCCGATGACGCCAAGTTCTGCAATGAATGTGGACGGCCGGTTGTGACGGACCTGAGCATTCGACGCACCGCTGCCGAACCCACGCAATACACGCCCAAGCATCTGGCCGAGCGCATTCTGACTTCGCGCGGAGCCATGGAAGGGGAGCGCAAACAAGTCACCGTGCTATTCGCCGACCTGAAGGGCTCCATGGAGTTGCTTGCCGATCGCGATCCGGAGGAGGCGCGCGCGCTGATCGATCCCGTGATCGAGCGAATGATGGAGGCGGTGCATAAGTACGAGGGCACCGTGAACCAGATCATGGGCGACGGGATCATGGCGCTGTTCGGAGCGCCAATCGCCCACGAGGACCATGCGGTGCGAGCCTGTTACGCCGCACTCAGGATGCAAGAGAGCATCTCGCGCTACGGTGACGACATGCAACGGCGACACGGGATCCCAATTCAGCTTCGCGTGGGCCTCAATTCTGGTGACGTGGTGGTGCGCTCCATAGGCAACGATTTGCGGATGGATTATTCCGCCGTGGGCCAGACAACGCATCTCGCGGCGCGCATGGAACAAATGGCCAAGCCTGGCACCGTGTTATTGACGCCGGGAACTCTCAGCCTCGCCGAAGGCTACGTGGTGGTCAAGCCGCTAGGACCGGTAAATGTAAAGGGACTCAGCGATCCCATCGACGTATTTGAACTAAATGGAGTATCCGCGGCACGTACGCGTCTGCAAGCAGCCGCGAGTCGCGGATTGACTAGGTTTGTTGGGCGGCAAAGGGAACTAGAGGTGCTCACGGAAGCCTTGACCCAGGCGAGCGAAGGCAAGGGTCAAGTCGTGGCGGTTGTAGGCGAGCCAGGTGTGGGCAAATCGCGCTTATTTCATGAATTCACCCGCTCCCATCGAACGCAAGGCGCGTTGATCATCCACGCCGGTTCGGTGTCCTACGGTAAGGCAACTCCCTATTTGCCGGTCATCGACATGCTCCGGTCCTATTTTAAAGTGGAAGATCGCGATGATCCCCGCACGGTTCGAGAAAAGGTTACCGGAAAGCTGCTCACCCTAGATGAGAACATGCGACCCGCGCTCCCGGCCTTGGCGGCCTTGCTCGGAGCGGCCGATGACGACCCGGGCTGGAGAGCCCTCGATCCTTCGCAACGGCGCCAACTCATTCTGAATTCCATACGGCATTTTCTGCTACGGGAGAGCCAATTGCAGCCGGTGCTCCTGGTGTTTGAAGATTTGCACTGGATCGACTCCGAAACACAAGTGCTGCTCGATAGTCTGATCGAAAGCCTTCCAGCTACACGCATTCTGCTCTTGGTAAATTACCGGCCCGAATATCAAGACACCTGGAGCAAGAGCTACTACACCCGCTTGCGTCTGGACACGCTCGCTCGGGTCAACGCCTCGGAACTGCTAGACGCTCTCGTCGGGACGAACCCGGGTTTCACGGCATTGCGAGAGATGCTGGTCAAGAGCACCGAGGGAAACCCGTTCTTTTTGGAAGAAAGTGTTCGGACTTTGGTCGAGACCAAGATGCTGATCGGCCATCCGGGCGCGTACGAACTGGTGGGTTCCATCGCGAATGTGCGCATACCATCCACCGTCCAGTCGATTTTGGCTGCTCGCATTGACCGTCTCCCGCCTGAGGAGAAGCAGCTGCTCCAAGCGGCGTCGGTGGTAGGCAAGGATGTTCCGCTTGCGCTCTTACAGGCGGTCGCTGAAATGCCGGAAGGCGAATTGCACGGTGCGCTTGCCCATCTACAAGGGACCGAGTTCCTTTACGAAGCGCAACTGTTTCCTGACATCCATTTGAGCTTCAAGCATGCGCTGACCCATGAAGTCACCTATGGCAGTCTTGTATCGGAGCGCCGTCGCGCTCTTCATCTAAAGATCCTCGCGGCGATGGAAGGACACTACTGCGATCGATTGTCCGAGCATGTCGAGCAGTTGGCGCATCATGCCGTGCGCGGGGAAGACTGGGCGAGAGCATTGTCCTACTTGAGGCAGGCGGGTGCGCGAGCAGTTGAACGCTCTGGTAACCGGGAAGCTGTGCGTTACTTCGAGCAGGCCCTTGCGTCCATCGCACGGTTACCGGAAAGTCAGGACCTCGATGCGCAGGCAATCGATCTCAATCTCGAACTTCGAAGCGTGCTGACGGCGCTGGGCGATCTGGATCGTGGACTCGAAAGATTGAATGACGCCCGCGCGCTTTCCGAACGCATTGGGGATCATCATCGATTGGGGTGGACGCTTGGTTGCCTAACCGACTGTTACCGGCAACGCGGCCAATACGACAAGGCCATCGATGCCGGCCGGCATGCGTTATCCGCGGCCGAGGCGAACGATGATCGTGAAGTTCACATCTTGGCGACACACTATCTAGCAGGCACATACACCTATACGGGGGAATATGAGCAAGCGGCAAATTTCGCAAGACAGACGCTCGAGTCGCTCGCTGACGAGCGGCCGTGGACATTGCTCGGACAACCGGGATTGCCGACAAGCCAGGCGCGGACATGGCTCGCCGCGTCTCTAGCCGAACTAGGGCGTTTCTCCGAAGCTTCGATCTGTGCACATGAGGCGCTGCGAATCGCGGAAGAGGCGCGGCACCCCTATAGTCAGGTGGTAGCCGCGGAAGGCGCGGGTTACAGCCACCTCCGGCAGGGCGATCTCACCCATGCGATCCGCGTGCTTGAACGTGGGGTTGCGATTTGCGAGGCAACGGAAACCGCGTACCTATCTCCCTTCGTGACTTCGCTGCTCGGCTCGGCCTACTGCTTGTCGGGCAGAGTGTCGGAAGGACTTCCGTTGCTCGAGCGTGCGGTGGACACCGCAGAGGTCATGCGGATCATGATCATTCGGTCCATGCTGGTGAGCGCGCTTGCTGATGGCTACCTTCTGGCCGGCAAACCGCTCAAAGCCATTGACCTGGCCGAGCGAGCCCTCGATCTCGCCCGTGAACACGGTGAGCGCGGCTATGAAGCGTGGACGCTGAAACTCCTGGGTGATATCGAGGCGCACACTGATCGTGATGAGAGCGAACGGGCGGAGGATTTCTATCGTCAAGCCTCAACCCTCTCGGACCGCTTAGAGATGCGGCCCCTGACAGCGCACTGCCACTTCAGTTTGGCGAGACTTTATCGCCGAACGACGCGGCTACAAGAAGGCGCGGACCTCCTCGACGACGCAATGGCACGCTATCGCACACTGGGCATGCCCTATTGGCTGCAAAGAGCCGAAGCGGCCCGCGTGGCGCATTGAAATGCGGCCCGAGGCGCCAAAGAGGCGCCCTACGCCAACTCGAGGGCGATGGCCTTCGCCTCGATCTTCATAGATGCGGGCGCGGGATCAGCACGGCCAGAGGATCGATGAGCTCCATGGGCGTGAGGCGCAATGCGCAACCCCATCGGGCTGCGGCTTGGCAAAGCGATAGATGAACTGGTCGTGAGC
>JBKKAO010000418.1:0-5863 GCA_046714645.1 Burkholderiales bacterium
GTTCGGTCAAAGTCGGACCCTAAGGGACAAGGTCCGTCATCATCCTAACCGCCAGCCGCCATGGAGAAAGAAGTCCAAACCTCCGGTGTAAGTTTGACGACGGTCTTCCCGACAAAAGACCGGGAACACCGTCCTGGCGTGTATTTCGAATTACAGGCGAATCCGGCAGCGACGGCGCGTCGTATCATGACCCGAGCGTGGCAAGGCTCATCGCCGGTCCCTCGATATTCCCACTCAACTTAAATGGAGAGCAGCATGAAAAACGATTCGATGATCCGTTCCGCCATCGCAGGACTAGTGGCTCTGGGCCTCGCCGCTGGGGGCACCAGCGCCCTGGCCGCTAAAGGTGACAACGAGAAATGCGCCGGCATCGCCAAGAGCGGCAAGAACGATTGCGGCACCAGCAAGCATTCCTGCGCCGGCCAAGCCAAGATGGACGGTGATGCCGACGAGTGGGTCTATGTTCCCAAGGGCACCTGCGAGAAGATCGTTGGAGGCAAGCTCGTCGCCAGCAAGTAAGTCCTTGTAGAACGACGGGGGCTTGTTTGGCTCGGCCAAGCCTTCCCGTAAAGGGGCTGTGCGGCGTCGGACTACGCGCTCCGCACTACCGCGAAATACTGGAAACCCGGCCCGCCACGGGCTGGCTGGAAGTCCACAGCGAAAAGTACTTCGGTGAGGGTGGGCAGCCGCATTTCTTTCTGAGCCGGTGTAGGGAACACTATTCCCTCAGCTTGCACGGTGTGGGTTTGGGATTGGGTTCCGTGGCGCCGCTGGATCCGCTTCATCTTCAAAAGCTCAAGGGCTTGATCGAACGCTACGATCCCTTCGTCGTGTCCGATCACGCTTGCTGGGGCGCCGCCGCCGGCAGGCATCTCAACGACCTGCTGCCCTTGCCCTATACCGAAGAAGCGCTCGCCCATCTAAGCCAGCGCGTGATGCAAGTGCAGGATGCTCTCGGACGCCAAATTCTCGTGGAGAACGTGTCGGCCTACCTTCGCTTCACGCACTCCACCATCCCGGAGTGGGAGTTCGTCGCCGAGGTCGTCCGCCGCAGCGGTTGCGGCTTGCTCTTCGACGTGAACAACATCTACGTGAATGCTGTCAATCACGGCTTCGACGCCCGAGACTACATCGCGGCCATACCCGGCGATGCGGTGCAGGAAATCCACCTGGCAGGCTTCGATGCGAGCGGCCCCTGCCTTATCGACACCCACGGTACGCCGGTGAGCGAGGCGGTCTGGGAATTGTATCGCGCCACCATCCGGCGCATGGGTCCCAAACCGACATTGATCGAATGGGATACCGACATTCCGCCACTGGCAACGCTGCTCGAACAAGCGGCGCGCGCGCAAGGCATCTTGGAAGACGAGCGTGCTCTGCCTGCGTGACCTCCAAGCGCAATTCACCCAAGCGCTTTTCACCGGCGACAACACGCCCGAGGAGATCCTAGAGCATGGAAGCCTAGACGCTTCGACGCGCCTCGGCATCTATCGCAATAACGTGCTCGTCAACTACCGCAACGCGCTGCGGGATACTTTTCCTGTCGTATTGCGCTTGGTGGGGGATGAGTTCTTCAACGCCGCCGCCCGGGTCTTCGCGAAGCGCTCTCCCTCGCGCTCCGGGGATTTGCATGACTACGGCGAGGAATTCGGCAGCTTCCTCTCCACCTTTCCACCCGCGCGGGACTTGCCTTATCTCGCCGATGTGGCGCGCCTGGAGTGGGCGGTGCATCGCGTCTTCCATGCCGCCGACACCGTGCCCTGCGACCTATCTCGGCTCGCCCAGATTGGCGAGGAGCACCTGCCCAAATTGCGCTTCACCTTGAACCCCGCTGTGCGCCTGGTCGATTCCGTCTATCCCATCGCTCGCATCTGGCAAGTCAGTCAGCCGGACTATATGGGAGACGATACAGTGTCTCTGGAAGAAGGGGCGCAGCGTGTGCTGATCATCCGCCGCGACTACGTTATCGAGTTGAAACCACTGTCAGTAGGAGAGCATGCGATGCTGCAAGCGCTCGCCGCCGGCCATTTCTTAAGTGACGCAGTGGATTCCGCGCTCACTGCTGACGCCAGTTTCGGCGTTCAGAAGTTCATCATCGATTTTGTGGCCACGTCCACCTTCAACCATAAACTACTAGGGGGATAAATGCCGTTCATTCAATCCATCGGGAATCTCTATCTGGCGGGATCGCAACAGCTGGCGAGGTCGCGCACGTGTTCAATCTCGCCATCAGACTTTACGTCGCCACCGACGAATTGCCATGCAAGGCAAGTCGTGGACGGGCTAGGGAGGGGGCAACGGCTTCACTCACCAACAGGCGAACGCATGCCTTCCAAGGACGCTGCTGTAAAATCTGCGACTTCCCATCGATCCACCAATCGTTCTGAATGTCTTCCCCAGCCTCGAAGAAAGTTGTAGCGGAAACGCCAACCCATGTCACAAACTTCATCCGCAACATCATCAACGAGGATCTTGCCAAGGGCAAGTACGCCTCGCGCACCTGGAGCGGCAAGCCGGGCCCTGGCCTAACTCACGCGGGAGCGCCGGCCGACCCGGCGAAGATCCGCACCCGTTTCCCGCCCGAGCCTAACGGTTATCTGCACATCGGACACGCGAAGTCCATCTGCCTCAACTTCGGCCTCGCACGGGACTATGGCGGTTTGTGTCACATGCGCTTCGACGACACCAACCCGGTCACCGAGGATACCGAGTATGTGGATTCCATTCTCGATGCGGTGAAGTGGCTGGGCTTCGATTGGGGGCCCCATATCTACTATGCATCAGACTATTTTCAGGAGCTCTACGATTTTGCCGAGCTGTTCATTCAGCACGGCTTGGCCTATGTGGATTCTCTCAGTGCCGAGGAGATGCGCGCGCACCGTGGCACACTCACCGAGGCGGGCAAACACAGTCCCTACCGAGAGCGTGGCGCGGAAGAAAATCTACGGCTATTTCGCGAGATGCGCGATGACCAGCACGCCGACGGCACTCATGCGCTGCGATTAAAGATCGACATGGCCTCGCCCAACATCAACTTACGCGATCCGGTCATCTTCCGCATTCGTCACGCGCACCACCATCGCACCGGTGACCAGTGGGTGATTTACCCCATGTACGACTACACCCACTGCATTTCCGACGCACTGGAGAACATCACTCACTCCATCTGCACCCTAGAGTTCGAGGATCATCGCCCGCTCTACGATTGGGTGTTGGAGAAGTTAGCCGGGTTCGGCGCGTTAAGCAGACCGCTGCCCAACCAGTACGAGTTCGCGCGACTCAACCTTACCTACATCGTGCTATCCAAGCGCAAGCTCATCCAGTTGGTGGAGGAGAAAAAGGTGGATGGGTGGGACGATCCACGCATGCCCACCCTCGTGGGCGCGCGCCGCAGGGGATACACGCCGGAAGGTTTCCGCTTGTTCACCGACCGCATCGGCGTGTCGAAATCCGACTCATGGATCGACTACAACTTGCTAGAAGACTGCATGCGCGAAGACTTGAACGAACGGACGCCGCGCCGTGTGGGGGTGCTCGATCCCCTGAAACTCGTCATCGACAACTATCCCGAAGGCCAGGAAGAAGAGACTCATGCGCCCAACCATCCGCAGAAACCCGATTGGGGCAAACGTGCCCTGCCCTTCTCGAAGGAACTGTGGATCGAGCGCGAGGACTTCATGGAAATGCCCTCGAAGGGTTACTTCCGCCTCTTCCCCGGCAACGAGGTACGCTTGCGCTACGGCTTCGTGGTGAAGTGCAAGGGCGCGGATAAGGACGCTAACGGAAACATCGCCACGGTTCACTGCGACTACTACCCAGATTCAAAGTCCGGCACCCCGGGCTCGGACACCTACAAGGTCAAGGGAAATATCCATTGGGTTTCAGCCAAGCATGCGTACCGGGCGAACGTGCGGCTCTACGACCGCTTGTTCAACGTAGCCCATCCCGGCGGCGAGCGGGACTTTCTGGAGGATCTCAATCCCGATTCCAAGAAGATCATCAGCGCTTATCTCGAACCCACGCTTAAGGATGCGCAACCGGAAGAGCGATTCCAATTCGAGCGCCACGGCTACTTCGTGGCGGACCGCGTCGAATCCCAGCCCGGCGCCCCAGTGTTCAACCGCGCGGTGACTTTGCGCGATTCGTGGGCGAAGCAAACGTAGGGTGGCATGAGCGCACGCGAATCCCATCGGTAGAAATAGTGTATGGGGCATCAGTGTGAAGCCCCCCGGAATCAACTTGCTACCGCATCACCAAATCGTTCAAAACGCGCATGGGCAGCACCAGTCGTTTCGAGTCGGGCAACTGGATAAATCCGTGGGCCGCATAAAAGCGCGCGGCTCTGTCGTCGAGACCGTCGACCACGACCATCGAAGAGCCAATGATCGAAGCGTGTTCGTAGGCCATACGCAATGCACGCGCAAGTAATACGCCTCCCACCCCTTGGCCTTGATAAGTGTTCGAAACAGCGAGACGCCCGATCAGCGTCGCGCTGACGAGTGGATAGCGCGGTATGTGTTTTCGAGCCGCCTCCGGAACGAGCCCAGGTTCAAGAGTGTAGGCGCACAAGGTGAAGTAGCCTGATATCGCGGTGGGCATGCGCGGATCGACAAGCGCGAATACTGCGTTTGCCTTGCGCTTCATGTCCTGACTAGCTTGCGTCTTTAGGTAGAAGTCGAGACTCTTCGCGCCACACGAAAATTCTTCGCGCTTATGCCGTTTGCCGAGCGCCTCCAATCGAAACTCGAAGGGCTCGCGTGGTTCTCTCACTATTGCACTATGGGGCTACGCGGCCGCGCTGCGCCTTGAACGCCTTTCGCAGGCGCGCGTTAGGTTTTGGCGTGTTGATGAGCGCTTGAAAGAACTCTTTTCGGTCGAGATCGGAAAGCACCAGCATCTCGTGCCGGGCAATTGTGTGCTGAGCGACGCGGAAACCTAGACGAGCGCTGCGAGCACGCCGATCTTCGGTAACCGAGGCCGAACGATGTTGGGCCATGACGAATCCTCGTAAAAATTTTTGGGATCGCCACCGGCACCGTGGTGGTCGGCGACACAGCCGGATCTGACGTCGGCGCGGCCAAGTTCGCCTTGGGGGAAACACCCAATCTCGCAGCGCGCTTGCAAGGCATGGCTAAGGCGGACGAGATCGTCGCCAGCGCAAGCACGTACCGCTTGGTGGGCTCACGATTTCGATGTCGAGGATCACAACAGTGCCTTTTATCCGATCGCGACCAGTTCGAGCGCGCTGCCCAGTTCGCCGCATCGGACACCCCCGCTCAGAAGCTTGTGAAGATGGAGGCCTTGCTGAAGCTCACGCGAACGTAGCAGAGATCGCACCGCTGTACGCAGCCATGCTCTCGCTGCCTACTGAAAGCTATGCAGACCTTCGCCTTTCACCGCAACAACAAAAGGAACGCACCATCGCCGCGAAGGCCGAGTACGTCATTGGCCTCGCTATCCAACGGCCGGTGGTCAGTAGCCACTTTCTCGTTGCGTACAACGCTATCGTGCGCGCCGATAACTCTAGAATATGCGTAGCTTTCAACCCATCAACAAAGGAGGAGGAGATGAAACTATACGTCTGGGGACCGGCACCCAACCCGCGGCGCGTGAAGATTTATCTCGCGGAGAAAGGACTCACCGTGCCGATGGAGGAGGTAGGAGGCGAAGGCGCCACTTTGCGAGCGGACTTCAAGGCGAAGTATCCCTTCGCCATGGTCCCCATGCTGGAACTGGACGACGGCACGCAGATTGGCGAGGCGATGGCGATATGCCGTTACTTTGAAACGCTTCACCCCAATCCCGCACTCATGGGAACGGATGCGAAGGACAAGGCCATCGTCGAGATGTGGGAGTGCCGCGC
>JBKKAO010000419.1:0-3189 GCA_046714645.1 Burkholderiales bacterium
GTACTGGCTGAGCCCGAAGGCGGCCAGAAACTCTTCGCGGAGGATTTCCCCGGGATGAACAGGGGTTTGTTTTCGTTGGGCCATTTCAGCTCCTCCTAATGATAATCGACGATTTCAACGTCGTAGGCATCGTTGTCGATCCATTGAAAGCAGATCCGCCACTGCGCGTTGATGCGGATGCTGTGCTGGCCCTCGCAGGCGCTCTTGAGGGCTTCGAGCCGGCGCCGTCACGCCGGTGACTTTTCCTGGCTTGCGTAGTAGCCTGTCTCGATCGCGGCAAGACTCTGGCAAGGAGCGCCGCGCCCAGCAGCACTCGATCATGAAATCTTTAGAGGAGGAGAACCATGAGCGAAGCCATACCCTCGCACGCCGCAACGGAGCGAGCGCTAGGCACGCTTCCCCCGCTTAAGCTCGCCACACTTCCCGCCTACGCCGGTCTGTTTGCCTACATCGGCCCGGGGCTCTTGTTCGCGGCGCTGGCGCAGGGTTCCGGAGAGCTCATCTGGTGGCCTTATCTCACCGCCAAGTATGGCGCGGTTTTCCTGGGGTTGTTGATCGTCGCCTCCTTGATGCAGTACTGGTACAACCTGGAGATTTGCCGCTACGTGGTCGTCACCGGCGAAACGCCGATGACCGGCTTCACTCGCATGGCGCGTTGGTACGCCTGGGTGTTCTGGATCGGAGTGTTCATCGAAAACGCCTGGTTCGGTGCCTATGCTTCGGCGGGCGGCACCGCGCTCGCCGCGCTCACCGCATTTCCGGAAGGATGGACGCCGAGGGGCCAGTCGCTGTTTTGGGGTTACCTCAGCATCGCCATCTACGTTGCGGTGCTCGTATTGGGGAGCGTGGCCTACACCTGGGTCGAGCGCATCTCCATCGGGGTGGTCATCATCACCATGGTGGGCATCACCTTCGCCGTGTTTCAACCCAAGGTGCTGGCGGTCTCGGGGGATTTCTTTTCAGCGCTCATTCCGAATTTCGTCTGGCCCGGAGATGTACCCAATTGGGATCCCAAGGATTGGAACACCTTGGTCACCAGTATCGCCTTCGCGGGCGCGGGAGGTTTTGGCCAGCTCTTCATCGGTTACTGGATGCGCGACAAGGGTGTGGGCATGGGTAAGCTGGTAGGACGTGTGACCTCGCCCATCACGGGACAAGCCGAGACCATTCCTGCCACCGGCTTCGCCTTCGCGGACACCGAAGAGAACAAGCGCAATTACAAGGGCTGGGTGAAGTACATCAGCATCGAGAATTTCATCGGTGTCGGCTTGAACCTGGTCACGACCGCTATCATGTGCTGGCTTGCGTTCGCGCTGCTGTTGCCCGAGGGCAAGATTCCCAAGGGTTGGGAGATCGCGGTGGTGCAGTCCGCGTTCTTCGAAGTCTCCTGGGGAACGCTGGGCAAATCGCTGTTCTTGATCGTCGCCGCGGCGTTCTTGTGCGATGCCTGGTTGCAGCTCACAGATGGCTATTCTCGCATCCAAGCGGATTTTTTCTACTCCAACATCAAGGGCGCGCAGAAGCTGCACTACCGCACTTGGTACTACATCTTCGTCGCCATTTTCACGGTGGTGACCGTGATCACCATGGCGCTCGCGCCGCCAGGGCAGCTCATCGTCATTCGAGGCGTGGTGTCATTCCTGGCGATGGCGATCATGGGACCGGCACTGATCTACCTCAATTACGTCATGCTGCCTAAGGCTTTCCCGAAGTGGGTCAAACCCCATCCCATCACGCGGGCGATTATGGTTCTATGTGTGACGGTCTACGTTTCGATGGGGCTTGCGTACGTGATACTAAATTACGACCAGTTGCTTGGGCTGTTCGAATAAACGATCGAAGTTCGAAGGGAGCCAAGATGGCGAGTAACGAGAACATTCTAGCGAGCACTAGCGACGATACACGCCCGATTTTCAAGGTGCCGGATCCGCTGCCGCTCACCGTCGCAGGCATGATCGCCGCCGTAGGCCCGCAAGCGATCAACTTCGGCATCTCCATCGGCGGAGGCGAGGCGTATTTTCTGCCGAACATTGCCGCGCGCGGCGCGATGGGCGCGCACTGGCTACTAATCGTTTCGGTCATCATCGAGACAGTCCTGGTGTATGAGTGCATCAAGTACAGTTGCTGCACGGGGCGGTCATTCTTCGCGGGTACCAATGAACTCGCGCCACGCGGCTTCTGGCCATGGTTTTGGGCCGTCGCCGCCATCGTGACCTTTGGCTGGCCGGTATGGATGGCGGGCGCGGTCATCGCGGCCGCCAAGTTCACTGGCATTACCACCCAATCGCTGTTTCCGGGATCGAGCTTGCCTCCGCAGTATCTGTGGTCGGTCATCGCGCTATCGCTGGTTCTGTTGGTGTTCTATTTCTCGGACAAGACCTACGCTTTTCTGGAAAAGTTTTTCATGTTCGTCATGGTCGCGAACATCGTTCTGGTCCTGGGCATCACGGTCATCGTGGCCCGGCCCGATGACTATTGGGCGGTGCTGAAGGGCTATCTGGGCATCTCGTTCTTGACCGACGGGCTCAAAGGCGTGTCGGCGCTGGACTTTACCGCGATGTACAACCAGCCTGGGGGGAGTCTGATGTGGGTCAGCTTCTGGGTCGTGGCCGCGGGGTGGGGAATGGGCAAGTTCGCGGGCCAAGTGACGGGCGCCTTGCGTCCTCCCGAGCAAATCACCGCCAAGGAGTTGAGATGGGACACCAAGGACCCACAAGAAGTGGCCAAGATGAAACAGTGGATCAAGGTCGGCGGCTGGAGCCTCATCCTCTGGTGGGCGATCATCGGCGGATTGCTCATGACCTACCTCTACTCGGTGGCGGGTTATGCCTACTTGCACGACGAATTCCTGAGATCCGGAAACATTCCCAAGGGCGTGGAGGTGCCCCTGCAAATGGCCACGATTGCGCAGGGCATACTCGGCCCAACCGCCGGATGGCTCATGATGCTCGTGGTGATGGTGACTTTGTACGACGCGCAGTTCCCGTTCTATGACACCTATATCGGCCGAACGACCTGCGATGCCATCGCGGTGACTACCAAAGCTGAGAGAAAGCGACCCTATCGGTTTTATTACTTCGTGGTGGTCACCATCGCAGTGCTCGCCGGTTTTTATTTGGTTCTACAAAAGGAACCGCTCATCGTTTGGATGTTCGTTGCCACCGCGGCAGTGGCCTATCGCTCCATCGG
>JBKKAO010000420.1:0-4832 GCA_046714645.1 Burkholderiales bacterium
CCGGCGCCATGACCCGGTTGACCGGGCCCTTCAACTTCTCAGGCCTGCCCGCGCTCAGCCTGCCTTGCGATGAGTGGGTGCCTGGTTTGCCGTTCTCGCTGCAGCTCGCCGGCCGCCCAGGTGCGGATCTAGAAGTGTTGTCGGTTGGGCTGGCCGTTGAGGAGATATTGCGCGGGTAACTCGGCCGGCGATTCGTTTTGTTGCCCGAAGCATTTTTGTTGAGAGCCACGGTATCACCTTGAGCCTTCTCAATCGCAATCTAGACGCGAAGTCCTCGTGTCGCCAGCGCACGCTGTGCGGAGAATATCGACGGCGATGCGATCTGCGCCGCGTCGATTCGCCCCTCCAGTCCTGCGATTGCGACGGCGTGGCTTATCTTGATCGTGACTCATCACCTTTTTTGAATAGTCGCCAAAGGCAATCCGGACTATCCTTGCGGATTGACCGATGCACGAGCTGCTCGCACCGGGAACCTTACTTTTGAGGATGTCTTGTCGATGCGGGCGGCTGTGTTGCATGGTACAGGTGGCGTGAACGTACTCCGGCTGGAGGAGGTCGAGAAACCTCGTCTTGGTCCGCGGGAGAATTCGCCCGGTGGTGAGTGGCGACCATCCGCTGTTCGGCATCCAACAGGTCCACCAACCCCTGGAGCGTGGTGGCGTTCCTGGGCGCATGATCGTGCGTCCCGGTGCTTGAAGCACTGAACGATGAGTCCGGGTCTCGTTCTTCTGGAAAACGTGCTGCAGGCGGTCTACACCGGTCTGGTCGTGGGCTGCATTTACGGCCTGATGTGTGTCGGCTTGGCGTTGATCTTCAGCGTGATGCGAGTCATCAACTTCGCGCAGGGCGAGTTCTTGATGCTTGGCATGTATGCGGCGCTCTTCTGCTTCGCGCAATTGGGCTTGAGCCCGGTGTTCGGCGCTTATCTCGGACCTGTGATCGCGAGCCTACTCGCCGGGTTGCTGGTGTTTGCCTTGGGGGGCCTGCTCTACGATCTCCTGCTGCGCCGGATCACCGGCCTCAAAGTAGCAGGCACGCAAGGCGAAGGGCATTTTCCGCAACTGACGTTGACTCTGGGCCTGTCGCTGGTGTTGCAGAACGGTGGCCTGATTCTTTTCGGTTCGGCACCGCAGACCATTCGCACCCCACTATCATCGAGCGCGTGGGAGCTTGGCCTCTTCGGCACGGATGCCACGCTGTTCTTGAACAAGGCCCGCACGCTCGCTTGCGTGGTCACGTTGGTGGTGGCGTTCGCGGTCTCGCTGTTCATTCATCGCTCTCGTCACGGCAAGATCTTGCGTGCCGCCGCGGATAACGCCGAGGCGGCCACCTACATGGGCATTCACGTCACGCGAGCACACAGGCTGGCTTTCGCGCTGGGCGCGGGTATCAGCGCGTTGGCGGGCGGGCTAGTGGCCACCTATTACCCGTTTCAGCCCTATGTCGGCCTCGAATTCATCATCGTCATGTATGCCGGCGTCGTGCTGGGTGGCATGGGCAGCGTTCCGGGCGCATTTTGGGGTGGCGTAACCATCGGGCTCGTGCAGCAACTCTCGACGTTGATCCTGCCGCAGCAATTGCAGAACGCCACGGTCTTCGCCACCTTTCTTTTAATCGTCTTGCTTCGCCCGCAGGGGTTGTTCGGCCGCAATGTCGAGCGGGTTTGATCCACCCGACCCGGCACCCCAGCGAGCGATGGCGGTCATCGCCGCTGGCGCGATCCTGTATCTAGGCGCGACGTTGCTTATCGACGACCGCTATTACCAATTGATCCTAACAATCACACCGATCTGGGCGGCGGTCGGCGTTGCCTGGAATGTGTTCAGCGGGTACTCCGGGCTGGTTTCTTTCGGGCATGCCGCCTTCTTTGGCATCGGCGCCTACACGGTTGCCTTGCTTCAAGTCTCCGCTGGCGTGTCGCCCTGGATCGGCATCCCGCTGGCCGGTGTCGCGGGCGGTGCGGCGGGGCTTCTGATTGGCTTTCCCACGTTCCGCCTGCGCGGCCACTATTTCGCGCTGGCGATGCTGGCGTATCCGTTGGTGTTGCTCTACGTTTTCCAGTGGCTGGGCTTTCAGGAAGTGTCGCTACCCATGGTGCGCGAGGCGCCCGCCGCCTATATGCAGTTCGCCAACCAACGGATTTACGTTGTGCTTGCCGTCGTGTTGCTCATCGGCACCTTGGCGGTCAATTTGTACGTCGATCGTTCGCGCTTCGGCCTGTCGCTGCTTGCCATCAAGGAGAACGAGGAAGCGGCGATGGCCTCGGGCATCAATCCCCTAGTGTGGAAATTGAAGGCGATGGTGCTGTCGGCATCCCTAACCGCGCTTGCCGGCGGCTTGTACGCGGTGGTGTTGCTGATCGTCACGCCTGATACGGTCTTCGGCCTTCTGGCGTCTTCCCGGGCGCTCATCGTCACGCTCTTCGGCGGTATCGGTACCGTCGCGGGTCCCGTCGTCGGCGCACTCGTTCTGATTCCGCTTGGAGAAATATTGCACGCGCAGCTCGCCGAACGCCTGCCCGGTATCCAGGGTGTCGTGCTGGGCTTGGCCATCATCGGTGTCGTTTCGCTGTGCCCGCAAGGCCTCCTGCCGTGGACCAGGGCACGTTTTCGCCCCTGGAAATCGCAGCCTTCGCACAGCGCGCTCCAATTCGATCCCACACCCTTTACACGCGAAGCAAAACTCAACGAAAATGAGGAGCAGATAACGGCGATCGGCGCTCCGCTCTTGGAGGTGCGCGATATTGCCGTCTCGTTCGGGGGCCTGCATGCACTGCGCAATGTGAGCTTCGAGGCACGGCAAGGTGAGATCCTCGGCGTCATCGGCCCGAACGGCGCGGGCAAGACCACGCTGTTCAATGTGCTGAACGGTTTCATCGTGCCCTCGCAAGGGCGGGTGAGTCTCGAGGGGCGCGATTTGGCCGGTCAACGGCCGTTCCGGATTTGCCGCGCAGGTATCGGGCGGACTTTTCAGATCATGCGTCCCTTCGCGGGGCTGTCGGTGCTGCGCAATGTCGTCGTGGGGGCCTTCTCGCGCGAGGCCAGCGATGCCGCCGCCTATGCAAAGGCGCGTGAGGCGCTGCACCGGGTGGGACTCGCCGAGCTCGAGCAAGCGTTGGCGTCGAGCTTGACCACCATCGAACTGCGGCTCATGGAATTGGCCCGCGCGCTCGCTTGCGAACCGCGCTTGCTGTTGCTCGATGAAATCCTGGCCGGTCTCGGCACGAGCGAAGTCGAACACATGCTGAAGACAATCGCCTCGGTCAGGCGACAAGGCGTGACGATCATCATCATCGAGCACACCATGCACGCCATGGTGCGCATCGCGGACCGGCTGGTGGTGCTGGATCACGGGCAGGTGCTGGAATCCGGCGAGCCGGAGAAAGTCATCAATCTGCCTTCGGTCATCGAAGCCTATCTCGGCAATCGCTGGGCAGCCCATGCTGCGGCTTAAAGGTCTGAGCGTCTCCTACGGTGGCCTGCACGCCTTGCGCGGCGTCAGCATCGATGTTGGCGCGGGAGAGTTCGTCGCTATAGTCGGACCCAACGGCGCAGGTAAGACCACGCTGTTTCGCGCGATCTCGGGTGTGGTTCCACTGGCCGGGGGTGATATCGAATACGAAGGCCAGTCGCTCTCTTCCATCGAACCCGCGGACCGTCCCGCGCTCGGCATTGCTCACGTGCCAGAGGGAAGACAAGTGTTTCGCACCTTGACCGTGATGGAGAATCTGGAAATGGGCGCGCAAGCGCCGGTCGCGCGGCGCGCCTGGCCAAGCACGCGAAAGCGCCTCTTGGATCTGTTTCCGCGCCTTGCCGAACGGTGTGACCAATATGCCGGAACGCTTTCCGGCGGCGAGCAACAGATGGTCGCCATCGCGCGCGGTCTGGCCTCATGTCCGCGATTGCTGATGTTGGATGAGCCCTCGATGGGGCTCGCACCCAAGGTCGCAGACCGGATCTTCGACACGGTCGAGAAGATTCACAAGGAGGAGGGCATCGCCGTCCTCCTCGTTGAACAAAGGGCCGGCGAAGCGCTTTCGACCTGCGATCACGGTTACGTGTTGGAATCGGGTCGCGTTGCACTCGCCGGAACACGCGAAGCGCTCCTTGCCGACAAGCGCGTCAAACAAGCCTATTTAGGGGCATGAGCGATGGTTGCCAGCGAGCCAGGACCGGCGGCGAAGACCCGAGAGACGGAGGAGCCTCGCGGACTCGCGACACCTCGCGGCGGTGTCCTTGACCACGCGAGACCCGGGCAGTTACTCTCGGCCCTTTGTTCCGATTGTCACCGGCCCGGCGGCTTGGAGGCTCCAGCTTGAAGTGTCCCCAGTGCCAGTACCAGAGTCCGCCCGGGTCGAACTTCTGCCTGGGCTGCGGGACACGCTTGGGCGCGACCTGAGGCGCGTGCGGACATGACTTACCGGCGGGATCCCGGTTCTGCAACAAGTGCGGTACTCCTGTAAGCGGCGGTGAGTCTTCCGGGCAGGCGCGCTTCGCCTCGGTCGAGACCTACACCCCCAAGCACCTCGCCGAAAAGATCCTCCTGTCGAAGTCCGCCCTCGAAGGCGAGCGCAAACAGGTCACAGTGCTCTTCGCCGACCTCAAGGGCTCGATGGAGCTGCTTGCCGACCGCGACCCGGAGGAAGCGCGCCGCATCCTCGATCCCGTGCTCGAACGCATGATGGAGGCCGTGCATCGCTACGAGGGCACAGTCAACCAGGTGAGGGGCGATGGCATCATGGCCCTCTTCGGCGCTCCCATCGCACACGAAGACACTGCCCGGCGCGCCATTTCGGGGGCGCTGGCGATGCGGGAGTCGCTGGACGCTTACGC
>JBKKAO010000421.1:0-3773 GCA_046714645.1 Burkholderiales bacterium
TTTCTGTTGAAAGGGTCCGGCTGGTATGCCACTGATTTCAAAAACAGCGGGGCCAAGCCCGTTGAAAAGGATTCGAAGTCCGCGGAGAGCGGATCTAGCGATTCCGCCCCTAAATCCTTAGATAAGCCCTCAGATAAGCCCTCCGATAAATCTCCCACGAAGCCCTCCACTGAGACCTCCACCAGTGCTGCCGCCGCCAGCGCCGGGGCGAGTCAGCCTCCGAGTGATATGACGGGGTGAAGAAGTACCTCATTACCGGGCTGCTGATTTGGATCCCGCTGGTCATCACCCTGTGGGTCCTAAGCTTGGTCGTCACCACCATGGACCAGAGCCTGCTGTTGTTGCCGGAGGCTTGGCGGCCCGCCACCTGGATCGGGGTGGACATACCCGGCTTTGGAGTGATACTCACCTTGCTCGTGATATTTATGACGGGCATGCTTGGGGCCAACATTTTGGGTCAGCGGCTGGTGGAGTTTTGGGAGAGCCTGCTTGCTCGCATCCCCGTGGTGAAGACTATCTACACCAGCGTCAAGCAAGTTTCCGATACGCTTTTTTCCAGCAAGGGCGAGGCATTTCGCAAAGCGGTGCTGGTGCGCTTTCCCCACCGGGACTCCTGGACCGTGGGCTTTCTTACCGGTGCACCGGGGCCGGAAATCACCCGCCAGCTGGGAGCTGAACACGTCAGCGTGTTCATTCCCACCACGCCTAACCCCACCTCGGGCTACATGATCATCGTGCCCAAGGCCGATACCATGGAATTGAACGTGAGCGTGGACGAAGCGCTCAAGTATGTCATCTCCATGGGTGTGGCAGGGCCGCACGCCCACCCGCGGGCGCCGCGAGGCCCTACAATCGCCTAGTTTTCGGCGTTTTCCGATCGTCGCCCGCCCCGCCCTGGGGCGGGTCCTATATCTAGAACAAGATGTTTCATTACATTAATGCGCACTAACTATTGTGGATTTATCGATCGGGCTTATCTCGGTCAAACCGTCACGCTGTTCGGCTGGGTGCACCGGCGCCGCGATCACGGCGGCGTCATCTTCATCGACTTGCGTGACCGTGAAGGACTGGTGCAAGTGGTCTGCGACCCGGATACCAAGGACGCTTTCATCACCGCCGATCGCGCGCGCAGTGAATTCGTGGTGCAAGTCACCGGCCGCGTGCGCCGCCGGCCCGAAGGTACCATCAACTCCAACTTGCGCAGCGGCGAGATCGAAGTGCTGGCGAAGGACATCGCCATCTTGAATCCCTCGCTGCCGGTGCCTTTCCAAATCGATGAC
Source organism: Burkholderiales bacterium (assembly GCA_046714645.1). Taxonomy (GTDB): domain Bacteria; phylum Pseudomonadota; class Gammaproteobacteria; order Burkholderiales; family SHXO01; genus SHXO01. Next base: position 1,281 of record JBKKAO010000421.1, read on the forward strand.
GAAAACCTCAACGAGAACGTGCGCCTGGAACATCGCGTGCTCGACTTGCGCCGCCCCGGCATGCAACGCAACTTGCGTCTGCGCTACAAGGTGGCGTTGGCAGTGCGTAAGTTTCTCGACGACAAAGGCTTTATAGACATCGAGACGCCGATGCTGACCCGCTCCACGCCGGAAGGCGCGCGCGACTACCTGGTGCCCAGCCGCGTTCATCCGGGAGAATTCTTCGCGTTGCCGCAATCGCCGCAATTGTTTAAACAGTTGCTCATGATCGCGGGCTTCGATCGCTATTACCAGATCACGAAGTGTTTCCGCGACGAAGATCTGCGCGCCGACCGCCAGCCGGAGTTCACCCAGATCGATATCGAAACCTCCTTCCTCGGCGTGCCGCAGATCACCGCGATCATGGAAGAGATGATCCGCGTGGTATTTAAGGAAACTATAGACGTCGAATTGCCCCACCCTTTTCCGCGCATGACCTACGCCGATGCCATGGCCAAGTACGGCTCCGACAAGCCTGACCTGCGCGTGTCGCTAGAGATAACGGAACTCACCGATGCCATGAAGGACGTGGAGTTCAAGGTATTCAGCAACGCCTCCAACATGGCGGACGGACGAGTCGCCGCTTTGCGTATTCCAGGCGGGGGCAACCTGCTGACGCGTAGCGAGATCGACGGCTTCACCCAGTTCGTCGCCATCTACGGCGCGAAGGGATTGGCCTACATCAAAGTGAACGAGGTGGCCAAGGGCCGTGACGGACTGCAATCGCCCATCGTGAAGAATCTCTCGGATGCCGTGTTGGCCGCTATCATCGAGCGCACAGGTGCGCAAGACGGCGACGTGATTTTCTTCGGCGCCGGCAAAGCCAAGGTGGTCAACGAATCGCTGGGCGCCTTGCGCGTGAAGATCGGCCACGAGAAGGGCCTCGCGGTCAAGGAATGGCGGCCCTTGTGGGTCACCGACTTTCCCATGTTCGAGTGGAACGAAGAGGACAAGCGCTGGGACGCATTGCATCACCCTTTCACCTCGCCGCAGGAAGGTCACGAAGCCTATCTCGACACCGACCCCGGCAAGGCCATCTCCAAGGGTTACGACATGGTGTTGAACGGCTGGGAAATCGGCGGGGGTTCCGTGCGTATCCACCGGCAAGATGTGCAAGCGCGCGTATTCAGCGCGCTCAATATCGGCCCGGAGGAGCAGCGCAAGAAATTCGGCTTCTTATTGGACGCATTGCAATACGGCGCGCCTCCCCACGGCGGCCTGGCTTTCGGCTTGGATCGCATCGTGACCTTGATGACCGGCGCCACTTCCATTCGTGATGTGATCGCGTTCCCGAAAACCCAGCGTGCTCAGTGCCTGCTTACGCAAGCCCCCAGCGAGGTTGATGAGCGGCAGTTACGCGAGCTTCACATTCGCATCCGCAAACCGGAAAAGGTGTAAAAAACTGGTGATTCTTCGGCTGGCTTTGGTTGTTCTACTCATCTACGGCTCCCCTGGGGGAGCCGTAGATGTTTTCACCAGCAACTACGATAACTACCGAAGCGGCCTTGGCCCCCATTATCGGAATCCAAACCCATCACGCGCGCTGCTGACATTGACGTGTACCGCTGGCGGAGGCGTAATACAATGCCCGAATGAAATCTCTTACGGTGCGACGTCCCGAAGCGCTGGTGGCTGAGAGCGAAACGGAACTCGCACACGCCAACGCTCCAAGCCGGGCGTGATTCGCGACCGCTCGATGCGTGCTGAGAAATCGCGGTCAAAAGCGCGATCGCCTGACTCGATAGCCGGCTTGCGAGAGAGGGCATGAATAGCATTAGGCGATGGCTTACGGCGCTTGGCTTGGCGCAGTACGCGGCGGACTTTGAACGCAACGATATCGGCCTAAGCCTGCTATCAAAACTGACGGATCAAGATCTTCGCGATCTGGGTGTCCAGAGTCTAGGCCACCGAAAGAAACTGCTTGAGGCCATCGCCGAACGGAAGAGTAGCGATGCGCCAGCACGTGCAAGCGCCGCAACGGAAGTTCAAACGCTTTCTCAGAGTACATCGGCCACCGAAGGCGAGCGCCGCCAGCTGACCGTGATGTTTTGCGACCTGGTGAGTTCCACGGCGATGTCGGAGCGCCTGGATCCGGAAGAATTGCGCGCCATCATCCGCGCCTACCAGCAGGCGGCCGCCCAAGTCATCGAACGCTTCGATGGCCACATTGCGCAATATCTCGGTGATGGGCTGCTGGTGTACTTCGGCCATCCGGTTGCCCATGAAGACGATGCGCAGCGCGCCGTGGCAGCAGGCTTAGGCATCGTCACCGCGATGAGCGAACTGAACACGAGACTGGTGCATGACGCGCAAGCGCGGCTGTCGGTGCGCATCGGCATCCACACCGGACTAGTCGTCGTCGGCGAAGTCGGTGGCGGAGAACGCCGCGAACAACTCGCCTTGGGCGACACCCCCAATCTGGCCGCCCGCCTGCAAGGCATGGCAGAGCCCGAC
>JBKKAO010000422.1:0-7284 GCA_046714645.1 Burkholderiales bacterium
GCTCCAGTGGCGAATCCGAGCAAGCTCTTCAAACGCGCGCGCTTGGGATGAATCGGCACGAGCATCACGCCGGCACAGAACTCCCTCAGCTTCTCGGCGTGGGCCCAATCTTCCAGCTGGTCGACAAAACTCCCCAGATAGATCCGGTACCGGGAAGAGAGATACCGCAGGATGTGAAAGGACCGCACCTTGTCTCCCTTGTTGGGGGGATAGGGTATGCGATGGGTTAGATAGAGCAGCGGCTCCATTGCCGCGGGTCAGCCCAGGTGCCGGGAAAGATAGGGACCCAAAAAATTCGCGACAGGGCGAGGTAAGCGCCGCCACAGCGCAATGAGCGCCTTGTACTTGGGGTTGGACGGATTGTTTTGGGGGATGCGATCTCCCGACGCCAACCAATACTCGTAGTGCAAAGGCTCGGGCTCGAAGCCCCAGTTCTTCTTGAATTCGAAGGAACCCGTGCCCCGTTTGCTGCGTCCGTAATCAAACACGCGCAGCCCGCGCGCGCAGGCACGGCGCATCAATTCCCAATACTTGAAATCGTTCGCGGCCATATCCCGCGCGCGCCGATCATCCCCGGCATAGTAAGGCAGCACTTCGTCGCGAAAATAGAAAGACAGCACGCCGGACAATGGGGCCCCTTCAGCGTCAACGACAATCAGGGCCTCGGCGTCCTCTCCGAACTCCTCCTTTAAGGCGGCAAAGTAGCGTTTCGGGAAAGGCGGCGTGCCATGACGGTGCACATTCCCGGCATAGAGTTCGAAAAAACGATCGATACCGGAATCGATTTCGCTACACAACCCTGCCTTAATCCCTTTGCGGACCATCGCGCGTTGCTTGCGCGGGATGGCGAGCATATTCGCCTCTTCCTCGGCGAGAATTTCCTTCCTAAAGGTCACGTACAAATCCTGGCGGGGCCACGCCGGGTTGTGCGCGACACGATTGCGCAGCTCCAGGTGCCCAGCTCCCGATGCGCCGGCCAACCTCACGGCTGAGTCCGTCAACTCGCGGACAGCCTCATCCGATACGGCGGCGGGCCCGCCGTAAACGCCAAAGGGTAAGGAGGTTAAGCTGTGACCGAATAGCAAACTCTTGATTTGCACCAGGGGCATCACCCCTTCGATGTTGCCGTCACGTTCGGCGATCAGGAAATGGGTCTGGTGCTTAAAGACGCGCTCGATGAGCGGTTTCCATCCAAACCGGTGAAAAAAAGTGGCGTCGGGGCAGGTGCGGACAAAAGCATCCCAACGCTCCCGGTCGCGCCCACTTGCCTCGATCACCCGAATGGGGAAATGCGCGAAATTCACCGGTACCAATTCGATGACGGTGTGCTTCACGACATCCTGTCCTTGAAGACACGGTCCATGCGGTCCCATCGAAAATCCTTCAGCAAACGCCGGAGCCGGTCTTCGGTTCTGTGCAAGTTGACGTAGTGACGAAAGCGAGTCTTCGCACTCACGCCGGGAACCCGGGGTTGGCCAGGGTCGAGTTCCCAGGGATGAAAATAAAAAATGATGGGCTCGCGGTCCTGCCGATTCACCCTTCGGATCGACCAGCGCGACACGGCATAGGGAAGGAACCGGAAATAGCCTCCTCCGCCGGCGGGGAGGTTAGTATTTAGTACCCGGACCGTAGTGACCGGGAATTCCGTAAGACCCTGGCGCCGGTGCGCGAAGCGCGGGGCATCCGGCATGCCGTAGTGGTCATGCCGAATAGGATAGATGCTTGAGCTGTAGCGATAACCGGCCCCCTCAAGGCAATCGAAAGCCCAAGGATTCGTCTGGCCAATGGAGAAACTTGGTGCGCGATATCCCATCACGGGGACACCTGAGAGATTCTCTAGAAGCTTTTTTGAGTGAGAGATATCTTCGCTGAACTGCTCGGGGGTCAAGTCGGTCGCGCGATGATGCCCATAGCCGTGACTGGCGAGTTCATGTCCCTCCTTCACGATCCGCCTGACCAATTGAGGATAGCGCTCCGCCACCCATCCCAGCATGAAGAAGGTCGCCTTGGTGTCCTTCTCGCCGAACAGGGCCAGGATGCGTTCGACGTTAGCTTCCACCCGGCATGGAATGCGATCCCAATCGGCGCGTGGAATATGCGGCGCCATAGCGGAGACTTGGAAGTAGTCCTCCACGTCCACCGTAAGCGCGTTGGCAATGGCAGTCATTTCGGATTCGTGCCGAATGGGTTAGGCTGCAGCCAGATCCGGCGCATGCTCCAACCACACTGCCAAGTGCTCTGCGATTCTCTCCGCCGCGCGGCCATCCCAATACTCAGGTATGCGCCCGCGCTTGCCACCTGTCTTCATCACGTCTTTGAAGGCGCGCAAGATTTTCGAGCGATCCGTTCCCACCACGGTATTGGTCCCTTCATCGGCGGTGATCGGCCGTTCGGTATTCTCCCTTAGCGTCAGGCAGGGAATTCCCAAGGCTGTGGTTTCCTCTTGAATACCGCCCGAGTCGGTGAAAACCACGCGCGCCTTGGACATGAGGCCCAGCATTTCAAGATAACCCTGCGGCGGGAGGAGCGCGACGCCGGGTTGACTGAGAAATTTAGCCAGCCCAAACTTTTCAATATTTGCTCGGGTGCGCGGATGCAGAGGACAAATAAGCGGGACGGACTTGCTCACCTCCTCCAAGGTTTCTAGCAAGACACCCAAGACCTCTGGCTCATCTACGTTGGAAGGCCGGTGTAGCGTCACCACCGCATAGCCGTTCACTGTTGCGGCAAGGCTCGGACTCACATGGTGGCGAGACAAGGTATCGCCCACGGATACCGCGTGAGGAAGATTGGCCAACAAGGAATCGATCATTACGTTGCCCACGAAGTGCACGCGATCCAGCGCGATCCCTTCTCTGGCCAGGTTACCATGGGCCGATCGTTCCGTTGTGTAGAGAAGATCCGAGATTTGATCGGTTAGAACCCGGTTGATCTCTTCGGGCATATGCCGGTCATAGCTTCTCAGACCCGCTTCGACGTGGATCACGGGCACATGGCGTTTAGCCGCGACCAGTGCGCACGCCAGGGTTGAATTGACGTCCCCTACTACCAGCACGCAGGAGGGTTTCAACTCATCGAGCACGGGCTCGAAGCGGCGCATCACCTCGGCGGTTTGAAGGGCGTGGGATCCCGATCCCACATTGAGGTTCACGTCGGGTACGGGAAGACGAAGACCGCGAAAAAGCTGGTCATTCATGGCCTCGTCATAGTGCTGTCCGGTGTGCAGCAGCATGGCCTTAGGCAAGCCGGCCCGGGCGGCGAAGGCCCGCATGATGGGCGCGATCTTCATGTAGTTCGGACGCGCTCCCACCACGCTCAGAATCGGTCCATTCATACAGGGTTAAAGCTCTATGTCCACATCAACACGGCGGGTGGGGGTAGAGGACGATGCCGGTGGAGGGTTGGGCGCTCGCGTTTGCCCTTGTGGCGGGGAGGGGTCGGGTTTGACCAACCGATGCAGCGCGCTCAATGCAGCAGCCATGGCTTTCTCAAGCCTTTCGAGGCGGCTCTCCAAGTTCTTCGAGGATCGCGGCCCGTTGCTCGTTCCTTGTCCTGAGTCATCCCCGCTCAACAGGGCGCGAGGATCGAGGGCAGACTCATTAGGTGCACTCAAACCGAAGCTATCGCCGCGCATGGATCGAAAAACCGGATCCGTCGCGGTGAGCGGCGTCCCGGGGGGAATATCGTCTCCGAGTTCTTCCTTGATCTCCACGACGACGGACTCGATGTCCGCGGCGCTTACCAAGTGACTTTCCGACAAGTAGGCGGAGAGCATCACGCGGTTACAAAGTGTATTGATACGTCTCGGCACACCGCTGGTATTCTGAAAGACCGCATCGAATGCGTTGTTGTCGAACTCCGGATCACCCGACCAGCCTACATGCGTGAGACGGTGCTTGACATACTCCTCAGTCTCTTGGCGGTCCATGGGGCCGAGGTGGTAGGAGGCGATCACCCTTTGGCGCAACTGCTGCATGTGGGGGCTACGCATGATCAGACGCAACTCAGGTTGGCCCACCAGGAAGCTCTGAAGCAGGGCATGATCTCCAATCTGAAAATTGGACAACATGCGAAGCTCTTCCACCGCTCTGGGCGTGAGATTCTGCGCCTCGTCAACAATCAACAGCGCCCGCCGGTTCTCCGAAGCGAGGGACAGCAGAAAGCGCTCGATCTCGGACAATAGCCGGGCCTTGTCGAATCCTGAGGGAACAAGCCCGAAGGCATGCGCTACCGCACGCAGGATATCGTCCGCATCGAGTTGGGTGCTGACGAGCTGCGCCGCGACGAATTTCTTCTCATCCAATTGATCGAGCAAATTGCGCACGAGGGTCGTTTTTCCCGCACCGACTTCACCTGTGATAACGATGAACCCTTCACCTTGATATAAGCCGTACTGCAAATAGGCAAGCGCTCTCTTGTGACCCCGGCTGCCGTAGAAAAACGTCGGGTCGGGATTGAGTTGAAAGGGCTTGCCTGTCAACCCATAGTAGGACTCATACATGGCGCTCCCCTAGAAGTTGTGGCTCACAGTGGCAAAGACCGCGCGCTCCGTATAGCCCGGACTAAGGTTAGAACTGAGGCGGCTATAGCGGGCACCGAGGGAACCCGAAGTTTTTCCCGAAAGTTGATGCGTCAAAGTACTGATCAATGTGTCTTGCGTTGTTTCCGCATTGGATGATGCCTGGTTGCTTTCCGCGATTGTACGGGTGAGCGTAATGTTCATCGAGCTTCGCCCCGAAAGCGTCTGGCTATAGGTAATGGCTCCCCCTTTCTGAGTTGAGTCGGTATTCAAGACCAGCGCCGTTGGTACCGCTACGCCAAAAGTATCGGGGATGCTCTGGGTGTCTCGCCAAAACAGGGAAAAGGCCAGGGTTCGCCTGACGCCTTGGATACTATAAGAAGCGTTTACGAACTCGCTTAATGTAGCTCGCGTGGTCCGTATGTTTCGCAGTTGAACAACCGTCGTTGGAATTCCGAGTCGCAACAACTCCGAAAGTACAAATTGCCGGCGCTGCACAGGATCCGTAATGGATGGCGGCGCTAAGAAATCGAATAGCCCCGCCACATCGATCACGTCACCGGTCACAATCGCCTGGGATGTGGTGGAGACATTGCGTCCCGCATTCACCGAGATAAAGCTGCGGCGCAGGCGGTGGCTAATGCCCAGAGAATAACCCTCGCCGAAGAAATAATGATCCCAGTTGCCCGACACTTGCGTGCGCGCGGTGGGCACCCAGGAAAACCCCGCGCCGTAGGTTTCGGTAGTGCCTTGATCGGCGACGGAGTAGTTGTTTGACTGAAGACCTCCGCGGACGAAAAGCGTCAACTCGGGATCCGGCCGGTAGCTAAGAGTCGCCCGCCAAAGCTCATCGGTGAAGGTAGGTTGATTCGACAACTCGCTATCGGTGCGTGTGTAGCTCAGATTCCATCCAAAGGTACGAATCGCCCTATCAACCGAAGCAGACCAGCTCGCCACATAGTTACTGCGCGCAAGATCCGAATCCGTGCTGGTCCACGAGCTTCTATGCCGCAAGTCGTAGGTCTTGTCGCTTCCAATCTTACCCCGTAAATACGGAGAGATGCCGAAAGTCCGGCTTTCTATTTGATTACTATTGTCATACCCCGGATCGACAGAGGACGAGCCAAAGGGCGTCAAGAGTTGCTGGGAGATGGAAGCATCAGCATCCACAAACAGGCGCTGATCAATCGCCTCCCAATTTGCGTTAGCGGAAAGCGCGCTGCTAGTATTAGCGGTTCCCGAATCGAAGGGATGAACGGAAAGCGTGGGGGAATACGCAGCCCTCACTTTAAGCCGCCGGGCGTTGTTGCTTACGGTGAAGCCAGGCGAAATTTGCATAAACAGATCCGACTCTTCTTTCCCTCTCGGGGCCAGACCCACATTGTCGGTTAATGTCGCTCTACCAGTCGCCGACGCAGAGAACTCCCATGCCCTGGCGGAATGCGCGCTCATCATCAGCGGCAGCCCTATTAGTGAGAATAGCGCTTTTCTCCATGTAGCGTTTAAGCGGCGAGCGTTGATTCCCTCGGAAACACTCACTTGAGCACTTTAGTAAGAGTAGTAGCCATAGTATTCGCCCACGTCCGATCGGGATGCTTTGTTCAATACGGTCATGACCACCGGGCACTCTTCGATAGTGGCAAGGGCTTGTGCAACCTTGCCCTGCGTCGTCTTTTGAGCCTCCACGACCACGACGACTTGTCCCATGTGGGTAGCGAGAACTCTAGACTCCGTCGTCGGTAAAAGCGGAGGAGAGTCGAAGATAACAATCCTGTCGGGATAACGCGAGGACATCTCATCGAGCAGTTGATTCATGGCATCGCTCGCCAACAACTCCGTGTTTCGCTCATGAGGTGCACCCGCGGGCATGATGGATAACTTGTCGATATTGGTTCTCAACATCACGTCAGCCACGGTCAAGCGGCTATCGCTTAGGACCTCGATGAGTCCCTTGGACGGAGGCAATTCAAGAATGCGAGACAACGAGGGCTGAGCGACGTCACCGTCGACCAATAAAACTGTGCTGTCGAGTTCCATCGCAACAGACACGGCAAGATTCAGAGCGGTAAAACTCTTGCCTTCTCCCGGCATGGCGCTCGTAACCATAATTAAATTAGGACGCGCAATCGGCGTGGGAGACTTACCCTTCACATTACTCAGCAATGGTCTTTTGATAACGCGAAACTCATTGGCTAGCTGAGATCGCGGCGCATCGGGCGTAATGAAGCCCCCGGCGGCCAACCGCGCTAGATCGAGATCGAATCGCTTCGAGTTCGGCGACACGCGCTCAGCTCCGGCACTCGGCCGGGCCGACCTCGTCCGCAGGATCTGCGGTGTACCGTTCGAAGCTGGAGCGAGAGCGGCCTCTTGCCGAGGCAGTGGTGCAGACACGCTGTTTTCATGAGAGACGGCGACCGGCTGCCGTGCGACCACCACCGGTTGTTCTGCTTTGGGTTGAGGAATCGGCCGGTCCGGCCCTCTTCCCCCAAGTTGCGCCAGTTTCTCCGCAGCGCGTTCAATAAGACTCAAGATCCGCTCCTCACTCAGGGCCGCAGCATGACCAGCGCCGCGATGACCATCACAAAGCTGGCCGCCAATCCTCCAACCCCTCCGAAGAAGAGGTAGAGCTGCCGGCGCCTTCCCCTTCTCATGGAATCGGTCTCCAAAAGCGAAATGGTACCAAGCACCGGTCGCTTGGCGATTTCACGCAAATGCCGAGAATCGTGGAAGGTCGGCAAGATCTGGCTTACGAGGAAGCTCACGGC
>JBKKAO010000423.1:0-10601 GCA_046714645.1 Burkholderiales bacterium
GTAGTGGGGATCGTTCACGATATCGGCCACGTCGTAGATCTTGCCGCTGGGTACACCGGCTTTCGCCAGCACTTCGAGCACATGAACCAAATCGTTCTGAACACACCAGCCGCCGATGACCTCATCCAACTCCTCGGTGCGTTTAACCCGGCCGTCGTTGCGCTCCAGACTGGGATCGGCGGCCAGGTCCGCGCGGCCGATGGCGAGCATCAGCCGCTTGAAGATACTATCGCCATTCGCACCGATGACCACGAACTTTTGGTCATGGGTGACATAGGTATTCGAAGGTACGATGCCGGGCAATGCAGCCCCGGTACGTTCGCGCACGAAATTGAAGCGGTCGTACTCCGGAACCAGGCTTTCCATCAAGCTAAACACCGCTTCGTAAAGCGCCACGTCCACCACCTGCCCTCGCCCGCCGTTTTGCTCGCGTGCGCGCAACGCCATCATGGCGCCCATCACGCCGTATAAAGCGGCGACGGAATCGCCGAAGCTCACGCCGGCTCGCACCGGCGGGCGATCCGGATAACCGGTCACGTAACGGATACCGCCCATGGCCTCGCCAATGGCGCCGAAGCCCGGCTGGTCGCGGTAGGGCCCGGTCTGTCCGTAGCCCGAGAGCCGCACCATGACCAACCCTGGGTTGGTGGCGGAGAGTTGTTCGTATCCTAGTCCCCACTTTTCCATGGCGCCGGGGCGGAAGTTCTCCACCACGATGTCAGCCTGGGCAGCGAGCTTGCGTACGATCTCCTGGCCTTCCGCGTGGCGAAGGTTGGCGGTGACGGACTTCTTGTTGCGCGACTGCACAAACCACCACAAGGACGTGCCGTTGTGCAACTTGCGCCACTGCCGCAGCGGATCACCGCCCTCGGGGGGTTCGATCTTAATCACCTCGGCGCCAAACTCCGCCATGAGACGCGTGCAATAGGGGCCGGCGATCAGCTGGCCCAACTCCAAGACCTTTAGACCGGCGAGAGGACCCATGAAGTGCTCGGCTTAAGCGTTGAATTGGCGCATTAGCCGCCCCGCCTTGGGTGCATCAGAGCGCATGCCCTTGGTGTCCGCTACCTGCTTGCCATTGACCCATACGCCGTACAGTCCCATTGCGGGTGTCGTCAACCTTGAGGCGCCCGCGGGCAAATCATGGACTCGCCGCGTGGGACCACGCCCAACGGTGGCGGGATCGAACAACATCATGTCCGCATACATGCCCAGCGCGATGCGCCCACGATGGGGTAAGCCAAAGATCTCCGCCGGTTCGGAGGTGATCTTGCGCACGGCTTCCTGCAAAGGCATCAATGCCTTCTCCCGCACCCAATGGCCGTAAAGATGCAAGCCGAAGCCCGCGTCGCACAAAAAGGTCATGTGCGCACCGGCATCGGAGAGCGAGATCATGCTGTGCTTGTCGAGCATCATGCGGCCCACGGCGTCCTCGTCGGAATTGAGCAAAGTCGCTGTGAACACCGTGCCGAGGTCTTCTTCCAACGCCAGATCCAGAACGAAATCGAAAGGATGCTTGCCCGCAGCGCGTCCGAGCGCTTCCACGGATTGGCCTTCCATGTGCTGGTTCGCAGGCTTCTTGGTCTGCGCCACATGCATCAAGTGCCAATGCCCATCGAACAAACGGCGCGCCCGCACGCAGAGTTCCTTCTTCACGTTCTCGCGCAATTCCTGTCCTGCGTAGAGGGCGCGCATTTGCGCCTTGCCCGCTTTCATCACCGGCTGCCAGGCAGCCAGGCCTTCGAACACATAGGGCTCGTGCATGGTGAACTCGAAATTGAGGGGACACACGCTCACCGCGCCGTAGAGCCGGTTGCCGCGCGCTCTGGCTTGGGCGATCTTGGCAAGGTCCTCGAAGGTGCCTTCGGGAGTGGCCGTACTGTGCAGCAAGGCGGCCACCACGTAGGGACGCTGCGCGGCGGCCGCCAACTTCTCGATGAGGTCCATGGGAGTGGCGATGGAATCCCTGGTCATCATCAGCACCCCGCGCCCCGCATCCTTGAGGGCTGAGGATAGCGCTATCAATTCTTTCTCTTCCGCCAACCGCGAGGGCATGGGAATGCCTGCCTCGCCGTTGTGCTGGTTGGAGCGCGTGGTGGAGAAACCCAGGGCGCCCGCCTGCATGGCTTCGGCGACCAACTGGCGCATGCGAGCGATCTCATCATCGGTGGCGGCGCGCTTAGCCGCCTGATCGCGTAAGACAAAGGTGCGCACCGACGAGTGGCCCACAAAGCAGGCGACATTGAGTCCAAGGCCGTTGCGCTCCAGTTGGTCCATATACTGAGGAAAGGTTTCGAAGCCCCAGTCAATGCCGGCCCTTAGCGCGTTGAGCGACATACCTTCCACGTGGGTGAGGTTGCGCATAGTCAGTTCGCGATCCTCGGGACGGCAAGGCGCGATGGTGAAGCCGCAATTGCCCATCAAGGCGGTGGTCACACCCAACGAAGGAGAGGGGCTCAAGAAAGGATCCCAGGTGATCTGGGCATCGTAGTGAGTGTGGGTATCGATGATGCCGGGGGCAAGCGCCAGCCCATCGGCATCGAGCACTTCTTTCGCCGCGCCTAGATTCTTGCCGATGGCGGTAAAACGGCCCTCGCTTAGGGCAACATCGGCGTTCATGGGTTCGGCGCCGGTGCCATCGAACACTAGTGCGTTCTTTACGATTAGGTCAAACATAGTTTCCTCACGAATCTTTGCTCGCTACGACTGGTAGCGTATCTCGGTGATCTGCAATTCGGTCTCGCCCGCCGGGCGCCGCCACTTCACGGTGTCTCCCACGCGTGCACCGATCAAGGCCTTAGCCAGGGGTGATAGCCAGCTCACTTTCCCGTGCGCTACATCGGCCTCGTCTTCTCCGACGATGGTGCACACGGAGATCCTGCCCGCCCCGTCTTCGGTTTTGACCGTCGCACCGAAATGAACTTCGTCTCGCGGTTCCATGGAGACGTCCACCCGCACGGCGCTGTCGAGACGAGCAGAAAGATACCTCAAATCCCGTTCGATCTCCTGGAGCTTGGGTTTGTCGAAATCTTGGCCGTTGAATTTCAACGCTGCATGCCGCTCTTGCAAGCCCTCGTACCGGCACCGCAGCTGCTCCATACCGGCCTTTGTTACGTAGTTGGGCGCCCTGCTAACGGGGCGCTCAGGCAGACTTTGATCCGGTAGATCTGAATCATCGCCCTTGACAAAAGCACGGCTCATCTCATCTCCACGCGAGTGCCGTCAGATTGCCGACGGTAAGACGGTGGATTATAGAGACAGCGATGCTAAGAGGGCTGGCATACTTTACTCATCTAGCTTGCTTTTCGCCCTCGCCACCCGCCGGTAGAGCAAACTAACCCCGAAGACAGCTATAGGTAGCGAGAACAGCGCGGCAGATATCCAAGCCCATCGAAAAGAGCGCGCGTGCGGTCCCTTGCCCAGTGTACTCGTGATATCCCGCCCCTCGGATAGGGCAGTGGTTTTTTGCTCGAGTTTCATCACCCGGCCATCGGGCATGTAGGCTTGGTCTCCAATGATCCAGGTTCCTTGCTCAATGGCTGTGACAGCGGCGTATTCGACAAAGAACCACTCCGAGTCGCTTCCCAGTTCGAGGAGTACCACCAAAGCGATAAGCACCGTCCAAGCCGCACAGAAACCTAGGAACACATCCCACCTAGAGAAAGTCCCTCGCCGGTGTTTGTGGCGGCGGCGCCTCGTATGCGGGCCACCGAGGGGTTGGACAGATCTTCCGTGATGGCGCGAGGGCATGAGTTCGCCCGCGGCATCGGGGAATACAAATCCGCGTTTTACACGGCGGGATTTCCTTTGCCTTTTGCTAAAGAAACCACCGGTAGAGCCCGCCGTATCGTTCTTTGCCATGCCTGAGGGCCTCGTCACAGTGTGCGCCAACTCGAAGGCCGGCTAGGCCCGGAAGTATGAGTGCTTGCCTGGTGCCGGTGGAGAGACTTGAACTCCCGACCAACGCATTACGAATGCGCTGCTCTACCACTGAGCTACACCGGCAACGGGCGCGGATTATATCGGAGTTCCCGCGACCGGCCGGCTCACAACTCGCGCTAGCGATGCTTGAAATTCGCCTTGCGCTTTTCCACGAAAGCGGCCATTCCTTCCTTCTGATCTTCGGTACTGAAGGCTGAGTGGAACAAGCGGCGCTCGAAACGCACGCCTTCGGAAAGGGTAGTTTCAAATGCACGATTGACGCACTCCTTTGCCATCATAGCGATGGGCTGAGATAGCTCAGCGATCTTATCGGCGGTCTTGAGTACGTCATTGAGCAGTTCGGCCAAGGGAACCACACGGCTCACCAACCCACAGCGTTCGGCTTCCGACGCATCCATATACCGAGCCTGGCCGAGCAAGACCATTTCCATCGCCTTGGACTTTCCCACAAACCGCGGCAGGCGTTGGGTTCCGCCCGCACCGGGCAGGATGCCAAGATTGATCTCCGGTTGTCCAAACTTAGCGTTATCCGCGGCAATGATGAAATCGCACATCATCGCCAGTTCGCACCCTCCTCCCAAGGCGTAACCGGCCACCGCGGCGATTACCGGCTTGCGGCAGCGGGTAACGGCCTCCCATTCCGCCGTGATGAAGTCGCTCTTATAGGCATCCATATAGGTCTTGGTCTGCATGTCCTTGATGTCTGCCCCCGCCGCGAGAGCCTTCTCGCTTCCCGTAATAATCATGCACCCGATATTCTCTTCTCGCTCGAAGTCAGCCAGCGCGGCGGACAATTCGCGCATCAATTCTGGCGAAAGCGCATTGAGCGCCTTGGGCCGGTTGAGGGTAATCAATCCGACCTTGCCACGGGTTTCGGCTAGGATGTTCTGATAGGCCATAGGATTAGTGTTCACGAAATGCGCGGCGCAGGCTATCGGTCAGGGGTTGAATCATGTAGGCGAACAGCGTCCGGTCCTGGCTGCGCACAAAGGCCTCCACGGGCATGCCTGGCGTAAGTTCGAGCCCCCCCGCAGCCTCCAAGTCCAGCTTCTGCACGGAAACATGGATCACATAGTAGCTCTCCGGTCCGCCCACGTAGGGAGCGTTCTTGTCGCTGATGGCGTCCGCGGAAATATAGGTGAGTTTTCCAGAAACACGCGGAGTAATGCGTTGCTTGTAGGCGACCAACTGCACGTCCACGTCCGCACCCTCGATCGCATGCTTGATATGCTCCGGTGGCATCTTGGCCTCGATGAACAATTGGGCCTGTGCAGGCACGATGTCCATGAGACCTTCCCCTGGGGCTACGACGCCTCCGATCGTACTAACCTTAATATCCACCACCTCCCCGGCGATCGGGGATCCAATCACCGAGCGGCGCAATTGATCCTCGAAGGGGCGAAGCCGGTCCTGGACGTCCACGATCTTCGCTTTGCTTTCCCTGAGTTCTTCCGCTCCCCGTTGTGCATGATCGTCAAAAAGACCGGCGATGCGCAATTCACTCTCGCCGATCTTCTGCTTCGCCTGCGCAATCTTGACGATGTGCTCGCCATGCCCCTCTTCCTTTTCAGCGAGCTGGCGCATAAAATCCAGAAGCCTCGCCTGGGACACGAAGTTCTGTTCACGCAGTGACTCATTCATGGCAAGTTGGTCACGCATGTATTGAATTTGCCGCTCCGCCGCCTCCGCCTGCCGGGTCAAGGCGGAGATCTCCGCTTTCACTTGGGCGATCTGGCCGCGAATTAGATTCACTTGACCATCGAGCAAGCGCTTGCGTGTGGCGAACACTTGCTCCTCGGAACGAATGACCGCCGCCACCTTGGTGTTCTGGATTCGGTCAGTCAATTCGGAACCGAATCGGACTTCGGGTAGCTGTTCCACTTCGGCCGCCAGCCGCGCATGTTTGGCGCGCTCGGCATCTAGCTGGCCTTGCAAGATTCCCACGGAAGCGGAGGGTTGCACGTCGTCGAGCACGATTAAAGGTTGGCCCTGTTTTACCCGGTCGCCCGCCTTCACCAAGATCTCCTTAACGATACCGCCTTCGAGATGTTGCACCGTCTTGCGGTTGGCCGCGACTTTGACCGTACCATGCACAATGACCGCCCCAGACAACGATGCGGTGCACGCCCAGATACCGTAGCCGCCCAAGGCCGCTGCCTTGACCTCGATTCCGGTGGGAGCGATCTTCGGGCCCTCCGCGAAATTGTCTCGATTGGCTTCTGCGGGCCTATCATCCGGCCTCATCAGATTGAACCAAGTCCCCAGCATGTTGCTGATGTTGGAATAAGCATTGCCGATCATAGAGGTTCCCTTAGGCGGCCTGCTTATGCCGGATTGGCCGCACTCACGTGGCATTCGCCAACACCTCCTGGCGCGGGCCGAAGGATTCGACGGCACCATTCTTGAGCACCATCATGTGATCAACATCGGCCACCAGGGCGGGACGATGGGTGATCATAATCAGCGTGACCCGCCGGGCCTTGAGGGTTCGTATTACTTGCATGAGGGCGAACTCTCCGCTGCTATCCAAATTGGCGTTGGGTTCGTCCAACACGATGAGACGGGGCTTCCCGAAGAGGGCTCGAGCGAGCCCGATACGCTGCTTCTCGCCTCCCGATAATACCGCTCCGCCACGGCCAATTCGGGTGTCGTAGCCATTGGGCAATTGCAAAATCATCTCGTGCACTTCCGCCCCGCGCGCGGCGTCCACGATGTGGGCATGGCACTGCGCGGGATCGGCCATGCGGGCGATGTTCTCCGCGACGGTGCCATCGAACAGCTCCACATCCTGCGGCAAGTAACCCACATACAACCCCAATCTTTCCCGGTCCCACTCGGCGATGTTGGCACCGTCTAGCCTTACGGTGCCCGACAGGGCGGGCCAGATACCCATGATCACACGCGCCAAGGTGGATTTTCCAGCCGCGCTGGGTCCGATAATGGCAAGGGATTCACCGCGCTTTAACTCGAAGGAGACATTGCGCAGAATGGGATGATTCATTGATCTGGCAAAAGTCACCTTGTCCACGACCAAATGACCTTCCGGAGCGGGTAAACGCATCGTGATGGATTCTCGTTTGCTCGTCTCCAACAATCGGGTCAATCGCCGGAAGGCCTCGCGCGCTTCCATCATCTGCTTCCACCCGCCTAGCGCCATTTCAACGGGCGCAAGTGCGCGTCCAAGTATCAGAGTCGCAGCGATCATCACGCCTGGGCTCACATGCAAGTCAATAATCAAGTAAGCACCGACGGCCAGTATTGTCACGCCAAGTGCGGAACGTACAAATTTTCCCACCGCCACAATGACCCTGGCCCGACCTTGAGCTAGGGTCGTTATCTCTAGCGCTTCCGCGTTCAGCCGGCACCAGCGCCGAACCACCATTGAAACCATGCCCAACGCGTAGACGACTTCTGATCCTTTAGAGGAGGATTCGATAAATGTCTCGGCGTGACGGTGTTTTGAGTTGGCCTGCTCCACGAGGGACTTCGTGACCCTTTCCTCGACTACAGCAAGCCCGAATAACAGGGCAATCCCCACGGTGGCGATAACGCCGAACAAGGGATGAAAAAGGTACATGACCAGAACAAATACGGGAGCCCATGGGGCGTCGAAGAACACGAGAATTCCCCGGCCCGTCAAGAAATCGCGTACCGCGCCGGCGTCCTTCATCGCGTACTCGTAGGGATTGTCCCCCGGTCCGCGAGCGTGCTTCAAGCTCTCCTCAAGAACCGGCCCTGACATGAGGCCATCGAGCGCCAAACCCGCGCGTAGCAGCAACCTTCCGCGCAACGATTCGATCCATGTCATAACAACCAAAGCCCCGACGGCGAGTAGGGTGAGCATTACCAGCGTCTCATTGCTCCGGCTACTCAAGACCCGGTCGAAGACCTGCATCATATACAGGGGAGATACGAGCATCAGCGTGTTCACGCACAGGCTGAACAGGGCTGAATAGGCAAAGAAAAACCGGCACCGCGTTAGGTATTCGCGCATTGTCTTGGGTAACGCGGGCGCTGGCTGAATCGCCCGTAGCCCGCGGATGGATACGTGAAGATTTACGGTATCACGCGAGCGTATATCGGCAACCTGGGGCCTCTATTGAGACTCGCCCTCCTCACCAATAGATTTTCCAGAAACGGTCAATAAACATCCGATGCAAATTAAACGCGGGAGGTAGTGATTTTTAGCGCGACAGTCCATCGGAATCTACTCGAAGATTCCAAATTTTTACGCTGATTCTCGCCGGCGATTTATCAGTAGTTCACGCCTGATGTTGGCAAGAAGCGACGTTTCTCGATTCCCGCTTGGATTGCTTCATGTGTCAACTGAGCAAACATTTGTGCACAAAGTGACTGTCAAACAGCGACAGTTCCGCCGGAACAATGTTCTAAGCGCTGAAACGCACCGATTTTCACGGCACCCGCAAAATGATACAGAACGCAAAATCGATTGGCATCGGGGTTGCGAAAATAGACCGTTGAAATGTTGCATAGCGCAACGCGTTAATTGTGAACAAGCCGCACCATTCGCAGGAAATCTTTGGAAGGAGTTAATTCATGGCCGATCCAATCCTCACACCCACCTGGGTTCTAGATACCACGTTCTCAGACGATGGTTCCGTAGTAACCGATATCGCAGGGGGATATGACTCGGGTCAAAGCATGGTGATTCAGCCTGATGGAAAAATTCTCATCGGTGGATATAGCTACAACGGCACCGATTACGATTACGCTCTGGTCCGGTACAACACCGATGGGACTCGCGACACGTCATTCGATGGCGATGGCGTGGTCACAACTCCCGTCTTGTCGAGTGACGATCACATCACAAGCATGGCCCTCCAGCCGGACGGAAAAATCGTCGTAGGAGGCTATAGCTTTAGCGGTGCGTCTTACGATTTTTCCGTGGCTCGTTACAACACCGACGGAACGCTGGATACAACTTTCGGCACTGACGGCGTGCTCACCACCAGCATCGGATCCGGTGAAGACCAGATCACAAGTGCGACGGTGCAACCCGATGGAAAGATCCTGGTAGCGGGCTTTACCGCAGTGGGCACGAGCTACGACTTTGCCTTGGCACGCTACAACGCGAACGGCGCGCTGGACACGACCTTCAGCGGAGACGGCAAGCAAACCATCAACTTTTCGGGGACCAGCGCCGACTACGCTTACGGGGTAACGCTACAGGCCGATGGAAAGATTTTGGTGGCCGGAACTTCTAGCTCGGCTACGAATAGCGATTTTGCTTTAGCGCGTTTAACCGCCAACGGAAACCTTGATACAAGCTTTGGGTCGGGTGGCAAGGTCACCACCGGCATCGGGACTTCGGATGCCACCTCCAGCGTGACCGTGCAGTCCGATGGAAGGATCCTCGTGGCTGGCTATACGTCCAATGGTGGCGACACTGATTTCGCTGTACTGCGCTATAACGCCAATGGCACCCTGGACACTTCTTTCGGGACGAACGGAGAGGTCACTGTTGACTTCGGTTCCGATGATGACAGCGCGTACAAAATCACCGTGCTGTCGGACGGAAAGATCCTGGTAGCAGGATTCGCGTTCAACGGTAATGACAATGACTTCGCGTTGATACGTCTTAACGCCAACGGCAGTCTGGATACGACGTTCGATCAGGACGGCATGATGACTGTCGGGGTGGGAACCGCCAGCGAGGATTTCGCGAACAGTGTCGCAGTTCACTCCGACGGCGGCATCTTACTGGCAGGGCAGAGCGGTGAGGACATTGCCGTCGTGCGATTGGCCAGCAGCAACGCGAGCATTCCCGATCAGCTCGCCACGGAAGATTCTGCCTTTCAGGTCGACGCCAACATCTTTACCGATCCTGACGGCGATACGCTGACCTACAACGCCATGCTCGCGGATGGCTCCGCGCTGCCCAGCTGGTTGAGCTTCGATACGGCTACCCGCACCTTCTCGGGCACCCCGGCCAACGCCGATGTGGGCGCGATCAGCGTGAGGGTCAACGCCTCCGACGGCAGCGCCAGCGTCTCGGACACCTTCGCCTTGGCGGTGAACAACACCAACGACACACCCATGGTGGCCAACGCTTTTTCCGATCAGAGCACCAACGAGGACGCGCCCTTTAGTTTCCAGGTCCCTGCGGGCACCTTCGCCGACGTGGATGCGGGCGATACCTTGAGCTACAGCGCCACGCTCGAAGATGGCTCGGTGCTGCCCAGCTGGCTGAGCTTCGATGCGGTTACCCGCACCTTCTCGGGCACCCCGGCCAACGCCGATGTGGGTCCCATCAGTGTGAGGGTCAGCGCCTCGGACGGCAGCACCAGTGTCTCGGACACCTTCGCTTTGGCAGTGAACAACACCAACGATGCGCCGGTACTGGCGTCTCCGATAACCGATCAGACCGTTGACGCGGGCAGTGCGTGCAACTTCAGTTGCCCGGCGAACTCCTTTGCCGACGCGGACGCGGGCGATACCTTGAGTTACAGCGCGACGCTCGGCGATGGTTCGACGCTGCCCAGTTGGCTGAGCTTCGATACGCTCACCCGCACCTTCTCAGGCACACCAATGAATGCCGAGGCGGGTACCTTGAATATTAGGATCATCGCCTCAGACGGAACCGCGAGCGCATCGGGCAGCTTTGCACTCACCGTAAATGCCGCTAACCCGAGCGAACC
>JBKKAO010000424.1:0-5847 GCA_046714645.1 Burkholderiales bacterium
GTTGGGCACCGTCCAGTGAAATGACGATGACCTTCGGTTGAGCCAAGACCCCACCCGCAATCAACAATGCCGACGCTAGCAGGGACGACAAGATGGGCTTCAAAGGTGGCTGGCGCATGAGCAGTGAATCCTCTCGATCAGGTTAATGAGGCACGGGCTTCCGTAGAGGAAAGCTGACGCAGCAGCCGAAGCGCGCCGCCGATCAGGATCGCAGACTAGTCCCGAAGTGTTACGCCGTTGAGCGCGTCGAGAGAGTGCGCAGTAGTGCGCCCGGCGCATGCCGCTGTTATCGGCCTGTCATGCTGGTGTAAAGACCTTGTAATGCAAGGCTTGCAGACTCTTTTCCCGGCACTGCGAGTGCCGCTATCGCAACGACGCTCTCTGGGACTTCGCGGGCGGATTGTCGGCCCTGCCCCATAGGTTCGCGATTCATGCGCGGTAGGTATTTCATTCCCAGTTTTCTAGATAGGATATATCCCCATGGCAAATATAGACGACGACAACGCCAGCAACACCTCCAACAATCAGACCTTCGAAGAAATCGTGGCCGTACGGCTCTCGCGCCGCAAATTCCTGGCGGGTGGGATCGGCGTCACCGCGCTCGCCTCCTTAGGTGGCATCGGCAGCTTGTTGAGCGCCTTGCCCGCAAGCGCTGGCCGCCAGCGCAGTTCCCTACTAGGCTTCGCGGGGATCGAAGTATCGTCGGCGGACACGGTGGTAGTGCCGCCCGGTTACACCGCGAAAGTCCTGCTCGCTTGGGGCGATCCGGTATCCGACGCTCCGGCCTTCAAACAAGACGCCAGCAACTCAGCGGCGGAACAGGCCCAGCAATGGGGGATGCACAACGATGGCGTGGTGTACTTCCCTATTCGCGGCTCGCGCCGCGGCCTGTTGGTGCAGAACAACGAGTACACCGATGACGGCTTGCTATTCACCGACGGCGTCGCCGGCTGGAATCAAGCGAAAACCGACAAGTCGCTGGCGGCGCACGGGGTATCCATCATAGAGATCGCGAGAAGCGCACATGACGATAATGACGGGCATGGCGGACGCGGAGAATGGCGTGTCGTGCGGCCGTCGAAGTACGCTCGCCGCATTACGGGCATGACACCGATCACCATCGGTGGTCCGGCTGCTGGCGACGACCGGCTCAAAACGAGCACGGACCCCGAAGGCAAGAACGTTCTCGGCACACTGAACAACTGCGCCATGGGGTTTACACCCTGGGGTACGTACTTGGCTTGCGAGGAGAACTTCAACGGGTACTTTCGCAAGACCGGCACGCAAACCAACATGGAGCGCCGTTACGGCATCAACGCCGCGGGTTTCGGCTATCTTTGGCACACGACCGACGCTCGATTCAGCGTCGATGCGCAACCCAACGAGCCCAACCGCTTCGGCTGGGTGGTGGAGATCGACCCCTTCGATCCGAATTCCACTCCGGTGAAACGCACGGCGCTGGGACGCCTAAAGCACGAAGGCGCCTGGGTGCAAGAGACCAAGGAAGGCCGCGTGGTCGTCTACATGGGCGATGACGAACGTAACGAGTACATCTACCGCTATGTGTCCAACTTGCCGTGGCGCAAGGCCCGCCGTATGGGGATCAACCCTCTGGATGACGGCGTTCTCTACGTCGCCAAGTTCCACGAAACCTACGGCGAGTGGCTGCCGCTCACGCCGGACAATCCAAAGTTAGCCGGCTGGTCATCGAATGACATCCTCATCAATACCCGCGGCGCGGCCGACGCGGTGGGCGCCACCATGATGGACCGCCCCGAGTGGATCGACACGTTCCCGCGTTCGCTGACGGCCATCGCGACGCTGACCAACAACAACCGCCGCGGTAGCAACCCGCCTTCGGTGAACAACCCCGATGGCTCCACCGTCGCCGGATCCGCTCGTCCACCCGTCGATGCCGCCAACCCGCGCCCAATCAACAATTACGGTCACATCATTCGTTGGTACTACCGCAACGACTGGACCGAGAATACTTTCGGTTGGGACATCTTCGCCTTGGCGGGCGATCCTGGAAACGCGGCACACGGATCCACGATTCTCGGCGACAAGTTTGGCTCGCCAGACGGACTCTATGTTGCGCCAAGCGGCCGGCTTTGGATCCAAACCGACGTGTCAACCAGCACCATCAATGCGGGCGCCTATGCCGGCTTCGGAAACAACCAGATGTTGTGCGCCGATCCGGAAACCAAGGAAGTCCGGCGTTTCCTGGTTGGACCTAGTCAGTGCGAGATCACTGGAGTCTTCGTCACGCCCGATGAGAGATCCATGTTCGTCGGCATCCAGCATCCGGGCGAGCGCCCCGACGATCTACCAGGGGATCCCGCCAATCCCAAACAGTACAGTTCGTGGCCCGATGGCGATGCAGGAGGGCGTCCGCGCTCCTCTTGTATCGTGATCACCAAGGATGATGGGGGACGTATCGGCAGCTGAGCTTTCAAGAGGAAGTGAAAAGGGCCGCTTTCGCGGCCCTTTTTTGCGTACGGATGAGGCGGATTCGTCACCAATTTTGCAGCAATCCCAGATTAATGGCTTGCGCCACCGCGTGGCTGCGGGTACGCGCTCCGAGTTTGCGCAAGATGTTCTGAACGTGATTCTTGACGGTGAATGGACTCAGGCCCAAGGATTCGGCGATGTGCAGAGTGGTTTTGCCATCCTTAATCAAGGCGAGAATCTCTACCTCCCGCTGCGAAACCAACTGCGGAACTCGAACACCGTTGCCTGCGCCCACTGCGTCGCTTGCCAGGACACGAGAGAAAGTTACGTACACGATAGGCGTGATCAACTCTAAAATTCGAGTGGCGCGAGAATCGCGTAACAGCGTCGTGCGTGAGAAAGCGAAATAGGCACCGGGCTCCGCATCCGGCGCGAGCACGCCATGACTGGCGATGTTCTTGAGCTCCGATTGGACTAGAACATTGTCCATCTCGCCATCGTCACCCGGCAAACAGAAACAAGGTTTTCCGCTACGCAGCCAACGTGCAACCAGCCGGGACATAAGCCCGTCTTGCGGGTCGCATACCGAAGCGAAGTGCTCGTCACGAAAATACCTGCTGCTGGAAAAACGGATGTATTGAAGCGATCGTGCTCTGGAATGCCCTAGCCGAATGCCGCAAAGCATGATCTCGTGCGGCACGAGCATCTGCAATGCCCCTTGGCTCCATAGAAAAAATGCCGACTGACTCTCTACCTGCAGGCCCGCTTCGGCAATCCAAACAAGGCGGTCGCGGTCTTCGGGTTCGAGAAAGGAGTGCCGTTGGTCCGTGATGTCTGCCTTATATTCTAGTTCGTCCAGCATCCTGCCTTACAAGTCCCTCGCGCATGGCCATACCCCGGGCGTGGCACTTCCCCTTGTAGTCGCCGCTCTGGAAATATGACGAGAAAGCGCGGAAGACTAATCCTCCAAGTTGACAGCAATGTGTTAGTACGATGAATGCGGGATTGCCAAGGGATGCGCAACCTTGCCATAGTCCGAATGACCCATGAAATTGGGTCTAGTTTCGAATCAGACTGTCACACTATGCCTGTAGCATTCAGAGTGACTCTTCAGGTAATTTTCAAGGTGACATTCTTAACGCTATCGGTATTTGGCAACAGATTTGGACTGTCGCTCGGCAAAACGCTGCGCCGCACGGCGATTGTTCTCGCGGCATTCCCTTTGATGCAGACCGGCAACGCGTCCGCGGCATTGAGCTGCTCGCAAGCGCCGCTGGATTATGTCTGTACGGCCTTCGATATTCCGGGGGCTGCTTCCTCCCGCGCCAACGGAATCTCCAACAATGGAAAGATTTCAGGCTATTACGAAATACCCGGAACCAGCGTCTTTCGATGGTCGGGTAGCGGATTCGATCTGCCATCCGTGCCCAGCGGCGCTTCAGCAGCCTACGGCTTCGGCGTAAACGATGCCGGGCATCTGGTTGGTTATTCCTTAGGCACGAACGGGTTTCAGGGCTTTCTCTGGAACGGGAGTGCGTATTCGTCCATCGCCTATCCCGGCGCGAGCCACACGTTCGCCTTCGGCATAAACGCGACCGGTGCGGTGGCGGGCGCCTACCAGACTTCGCCCGCTTCCGTTTCGGGATTCCTGTTGACCGGATCCAACTATGAGACAGTGAATGCGCCAAACGCCAGAGCGACCTATCTCTATGGCGTTAACGACGCCGGGGTCGTGGCCGGAACGTACATCGGCGACACCGGCGATGTGGCTGGCTTCACGAAGGACGGCGCTGCCTTCACGGACATCCGAGTGCCAGGGGCCATGCAAACCTACGTTCGGGGAATCAACGGAATCGGCGACGTCGTGGGTAACTACATCGATTCGCTTGGAGCCACACGCGGCTTCGCCAAGTTAAGCGACGGAGCATTCTGGACTTTCTCGGTCTCGGGTGCGCTAAGGACACACGTCATGGGCATAAACGACTCGCGCGCCGTCGCCGGTTACTACACGCCCAACGACTATTTTTCCGGAGGCTTTGTCGCCAATCTCAAACCTCTACCCTTGCCTTCCGCCGTCCTTCTGCTAGCGGGCGGATTGATTATTCTCGGGCGCGCTTTACGCAGAAAACGCCTGCAGCCCGAGTAGCCACCGCGCTGAGCGGCTTTTTCCCATGGGCACGAGCGGAGTGCCGAGCGCAAAGGCGCGCGCCGTTACCGCTTTGCGCACGCCATCGCGTAGCTCACCTCCTTATAGCCAACCGGATAACTCTTGATTTAGCATGACACTCTCATGCAAACCCTCCTTGCGTTGGATACCGAACGATTCAAAGCGCGCGCGCTTCTGCTGGCCGACCGAATCGACCTGCGCGCTTTGGAGAAACTTGACGTCCTCGCCACGACACCATTGACTCTCACGGTGCGCGGCGGCGGCGTTGCCGTGGCCTTTCGTTACGGCGCCGTAGTCCTATTCGGCGTCGCGCCGCAAGACGAACTGGCTTTTCTTGACGACCTCAAGGCGCGACTGATCAACCCATACCCAACGCCCGAGATAGAGCAGGTCGAGGTGCGCGTCTCGGAAGTGTCCAAGGACGCAATGGCGGCCAACTGGGTGCACATCGAGCGGCTTTCCATCGAACGCTTGCAACTTATCGGCGACGCGTTGGCCAAGAGCACTGTCCTCGCCTTGTACGAAACACGCATCGCCTCCACCTTCGATCGCATCGAGCCGCTAGCTTCCGCGCTGGAGCACACAGGCAAGATAAGGGGGCAAGCCAAAGTATTGCTTAAGCATATCGGCGCCACCCTGCGTATCGAGCACATGTTGGTAGGCAGAGTGGAGGTATCCGAAAAGCCCGAACTTTTGTGGGAGCACCCTGAGTTGGAGGGACTATTTATCCGCCTAGAGGACGAGTTCGAGATTCGCGAACGCCATGTCGCATTGGAGCGCAAGATGAACGCCATCTCCCGCACCGCGGAAACACTGCTGGAACTCATTCAGAGCCGGCATACCCTGAGAGTCGAGTGGTATATCGTCGCGTTGATCGTCGTGGAAGTCTGCTTGACGTTGTACGAAATGTTTCTATTGAGGCACTAGTACAGCACAGGGAGAAAACAATGAGGGCACGGATGACTTCTGGCGAAGAAACTGATGAGTACAACCACCGGGAGCGAGGAACGTTATTCCGTGCTTATCCGGTTGTGTCCTCCTACTTGTTGATCGCTAACCGGGCCAGTCGTTTGGATACCGCCGACATTCATCGAACGTTCTACGCGCTGTCTCGCTAAATTGGGCTGCGCGGCGAAACCAGTTCTCACGGTCCGCGTCTGCACGATATGCGGCACGTATTGCCACGAATACGCTCGTGCACTGGTATCGGTCCGGCGAGGATCTAGAGC
>JBKKAO010000425.1:0-4751 GCA_046714645.1 Burkholderiales bacterium
AAATCTTCGTAGCCTCTCTGCTGGAGCCCACCAATTCAGTCGCCAACGGGGTGGTATGGAAGGAAGCGTAATAGGAGTGACCGTGAAAAGCAGGGCTCAGGTAGCGCGCCTCCGCGCCCGGGAGGAACGGGTTGACGAGCACGAGCTTCTTGACCATTTCCGGATAGCGCCTGACGAACTTGTGCATCGTCAGAGAAGCCCAGTCATGCCCGACCCAATAGGCCTTCTCGATCCCGAGCGCCTTTGCCACGCGCATATGGTCATCCACTGTCGTGTTGAGGTCATAGTGGTCGATGGGGTCGAGATCTATTCGGTTCGTTGAGGCGTTGTAGCCGGGCTTGTCGCTGTCACCATAACCGCGCAGGTCGACAGCGATTACGTCGAAATGCTTGGCGAGCTCTTTGATGTTCATCCAGTAGTCCCACCAGAACCCCGGCCATCCGTGAAACAGGAACAACGGTTCTCCCTTGCCTTCTCGTACATAGTGGAACTTGACATCGTAGCCACGGGGGTCCTTGGTCGTTACCGTGTAGTGCTTGAAATCCTCGGGGCGGAGGAGCTTTCTCCCGTATAGCGTATCGGCACCCTTGGCAGTGAGCTCCTCCCATTTCCCGCGGTAAAGATCGCGATAAGAGGGCACTCGATACGAAGGCGGTATCTCACCTGCCGCTCTGGCCTCGCGGACCCCCGTTATGTTGTTCACCGCCATTGCCCCCGCCATTCCAGCGCCGGCTGTTAGGAGAAACCTCCGCCGGCCCATGCCAGAGGGCTGGGCATTACCTGAGGCCGAGCCGAGACTCCTGTCGGCATTGCGCCCCTCGTCGACCAGCCGTGTTGAGCTGTCCTGCCCGGCAATCGGCGCTTCGGGGGAATGAGGGGAGTCAGCGGAAGCATGGGTCTTTTCTTGTTTAATGATCGGTGTAGTGTCGGAAGTAGTGAGCTGCATTGCCAATCCTCCTTAATGTATTGATGTTTTCGAAATGTTTTCGAGCAACCTCAAAGACACCGCGCCAAGCTTCCGAGCGCAGCATCGGGCGATCGCATTAACCAGCGCCAGGACTCTTACCGGATATTCCCTAGTAACGTAACTATTTCCTAGTAACGATCGCTACATTATGCTACGCCAAATCGCCGAGAAAATTCTACCGATTTTTCTAATGCAACCGGCATGTGACAGAGAATTTTCCTTTTCCATGCGGCATCATCTACTACATCCGAGGATAACGTGGTAGCGATCCAGATACGCCTTCGGGGCTTGGTAAGGCGCTTGCGGCGCGGCGAATGAAAGAGCGGGATGTTCAGGCTTGGTATATTGCATAATGGCTTCTCGCCGGTATTATTTCCCGTGGTACGACCAAGGGAACGGGTCAGGCTTGAAGGGAACGGGTCAGGCGCACAATGGCTTCTCTTCGGTGGTATTTCCCACCAGGCCCGGACGATAAATTGCTCTACTGATCATGCGCAATTATTTCTCGGAGCGCGATCAGCACCGTCTCCCGTCGCACCGCATCGCGATCCCCGATTAGATTCACCGTCCGTACGCGCGCTGGTTGACCACGCTGGGCCCAGCCCATGCAAACGGTCCCCACCGGTTTCTCGGGCGTACCACCTGAAGGACCCGCAACACCCGAGACCGCTACACCGATCTGAGCGGCGCTTCGCTGCAATGCCCCGTTCACCATCTCCCCTACCGTTTGCTCAGATACCGCGCCGTGGCGCCTCAGCGTATCGGCGGATACGCCGAGCATTTCCATCTTAGCTCGATTGGTGTAGGTGATGAATCCGCGATCGAACCACTGCGAACTGCCTGGCACCATGGTGATGGCTTGGCCGATCCACCCTCCCGTGCAGGACTCCGCCGTCGCGATCATCCAGCCTTTGGCTTGCAACGCCCGGCCAACGGCTTCCGCTAGTTGATAGAGTTCGTCATCCATTCGGGCCATCCCAGAAGTAATTTCCAAAGAGTAAAGCACAGGAGCACGAGAAAGGCCGCGATCAGATCGTCCACCATGACGCCCAGGCCTCCGCGGCACCTGCGCTGCGCGTATCCAACGGGGCCAGGCTTGGCGATATCGAAATACCGGAACAGGCCGAAGGCCAGAGCTTGTGCGATGAGCGTTCCGGGCAGCAGACTCAGAATGAAAAACATGGCAACTATTTCATCCCAAACCATGCCGCCGTGATCCTCCATGCCTATGTCGCGCCCAGACCGGCCGCAGGCCCACACGCCCACGAGGAATGCGAATCCCGCGAGCAGTAATAAGTTTGTCGTCGCCATCCGAGCCGCCAGGGCGTTGTAGACGGGTAGGGTGATTAGCGATGCAAGTGTCCCGGGCGCGCGCGTGGCCAAACCCACGCCAAAACCAAAGGCGATGAATCGCGCGGGACTGCGCAATAGGTAGCCAAAGCTCAAGTGCTTTCGTCTAAACGAAGTGGTCGTAGCCATGGCTCGATAAATTCATCAATTGGCCCGCGCTATCTCGCACCAACAAACCTTCTCCGGCATGAATCATCCCGATTCGGGTGACTGCAATTCCATGAACATTTGTACGGTCTGTGATGATTTCCCGGTGCCGGGATGAAGCGGTAAAGCACAACTCATAATCATCGCCACCGCTGAGTGCGTAGCGTTGTTGCTGCTCTACTTCGCAGCTACTTCGCAAGGCATTGGACAGGGGAACTCGCTCCCACTCGATGCTCGCACCGGCCTTTGACCGCTCAAGGATGTGCCCAAGGTCCGCGAGCAGTCCATCGGACACATCGATGGCGGCGCTCGCCACGCCACGCAGCGCAATGCCCAGGGCTATCCTGGGCAAAGGCCGCTCCAAGCGGTCGCGCGCGTAACCCAGGGCTTCGGAGGACAGCGGCACTTCGCCACGCAACGCCGCCAAACCCAGCGCCGCATCGCCTAGCGTGCCGGAGACCCACACGTCGTCTCCGGGTTTGGCGCCTAAGCGTTGCAGCGCTTGCCCCGTGGGCACCACCCCTAAAATTTGAACGCAAATGTTGAGCGGCCCGGCAGTGGTATCGCCGCCGATCAGTTCCGTGCCGAACTGGTCTGCCAAGGCGAAGAGGCCCTTGGAGAATTCCTCCAACCATGACTCCTTCACCTCCGGTAGCGACAACGACAGGGTGAACCAGCGCGGCGTCGCACCCATGGCCGCCATATCGGAGAGATTCACCGCGAGGCACTTGTGACCCAAGCGCTCGGGCGCCACTTCTGCGAGAAAATGCCGGCCGCACACTAACATGTCCGTGGACACCGCCAGTTGATGACCCTCCGGTACGCGGACCAGTGCCGCATCATCGCCCACACCCAGATCCGCCGTGGGCGCGGGGCGCGTAAAAAAGCGCTTGATCACTGCAAACTCCGACATCATGATGCGAGAAACCTGTCCGCCATGGCGACATCCTCGGGGTAAGTAACCTTGATGTTCCGAGCGCTGCCATGCACCAGCTTGGGCTTCAGACCCAGGGCTTCAACGGCGCTCGCTTCATCGGTCACGTTTGAGAGATCCACCGCCGAAAGCGCGCGCATGAGCAGCTCGTAGCGAAACATCTGGGGCGTCTGCGCTTGCCAGAAACCTTCCCTGGGCTCGGTGCGGTCCACGCGGCCGTCTGGCTGTGCACGCTTCAAGGTATCGCGCACGGGAAGGGCGAGCAAACCGCCCACCGCATCGCTTTGCACTTCGTGAAACAAGCGGTCCAACGCACTGGGAATGAGGCAGGGGCGGGCCGCATCGTGCACCAAAATCCAGTCCTCGCCTTGCACCAAATCCGCGATCTCCTGAAGCGCGTTCAAAACCGTCTGCGCACGATTGCTCCCGCCACAGCGCAACACCATGCAATCGGGCAAGGCTTCCGATAAGCCTAAGGCATCCCAATAACGATCCGCTGCGTCGATGGCGACGATGACACCATGAATCCTCAGATGCGAACGCAACGCCTGCACGCTATGCCACACCATGGGCCGTCCGTGCAGGGCCACGTACTGCTTGGGCACCGTGCAGCCCATGCGCAGACCACTGCCCGCCGCGGGCACCAAGGCCCAGATGTTATTCATAGATTCAACTCTTCCATTCGTACCCGTATTATCGCCGCTTCGTCATACCAAGCAGGTCATGGCCGGATTCCTGTTGGCGGCGGTCCGGACGTGGACCCGCTTACGCCACGACCAGCCGCTTCATCCAGTCGAGAAGCACGATCGGCAGCAATTCCGGCTTCGGCAGCAGTGCGTACTGACGCGCACCGAACACGGCGGGTAAGTAGCCGGCTGCGTGTCGGTCCACGGTCAGGCAAAACGGAAAGATTCCCTGGAGCCTCGCTTCGGTCACGGCCTGCCGCGTGTCCTCGACACCATAGCGGCCTTCGTACAGGTCGGCGTCATTCGGCTTGCCGTCGGACAGCAGCAACAGAAGCCGGTGCGTAGCGGGTTCGCGCATCAGTGTCGTGCTGGCATGACGGATGGCGGCGCCCGCCCGCGTGTACTGTTCCGGCTCGAGCGCAGCGATGCGCGTCGCGATGCCGTTATCGTACTGCTCGTCGAACCGCTTGATTGTCTGTACGGTCACCGCATGCGGCCCTTGCCCCGAGAAGGCCTGCACCGAATACGGCTCGCCCATTCCCTCCAATGCAATGCAAACCATTAGCAATGCCTCGCGCTCGACGTCGATGACCCGTCGGTTGGCCGAAATCCAGCCATCCGTCGAGCCGCTGACGTCGATGAGCAGCATGATGGCCATGTCCCGCCT
>JBKKAO010000426.1:0-4556 GCA_046714645.1 Burkholderiales bacterium
GAACTGGACCTGCCCGTTCTCGCTGGTGGCGAACACCCCGTCGATCACGCAGCAGTGAAAGTGGACATGAGCTGCGGGCGATTCTCAAGGCAACCGACATGTGTGCCGCCGAGCCGGAGCGCGCCGCCCGGTCCCTCTTCGAGAAGCTCTACGAGCCGCGCTATCCGATAGGGCTCGAGGTGATGAAACGCTCGCTTACTCGCGCTGGCGCGAGGCGAATCCTGAAGACACGCTGCGCTTCTACGGATTGCGCCTGCACGAAGTCGGTATGATCAAGACGAACCCGAACAAGCTCATTGCTCAGGGGACCGACTGGCGGTTTCTGAATGAACTGAAGAGGGAGCTGAAGGCGTAGGTGTTCAGCGCCAGGACTCGCCCGGCCCGCGCATCAGCGATTCGATACCGGCGCCTTCGTAATGTCTCGCAAACGGAGTACAGTAGGCACGCACCGGGAAAGTGCGGTGCAATCCATCCAAGGAGACACTGAAATGAGTGCTTCATCGATCTCTCGCTTCGATCGTCGTGATTTCTTAGCCGGTGCCTCGGCGTTGGGTGGCGCGTCGCTGCTTGGCGTTCCAGAGCGTGCGGACGCCGAGCCGCCGCCGGAGGTCAGGAAGGTTCGACTCATCAATGCGCCCGCCATGTGTCTTGCGCCGCAATTCATAGCCAAAGACCTGCTGCACGCTGAGGGGTTCGCGGAAGTCGAATACGTGCCCTACCAAGCGCCCGCCGGCGCCTATACGGAATTGTGGCTCCCCGGAATGATCGCGGAGGGCACAGCGGATTTTTCCATGGGCGGGGTCGCGTGGTGGCCACCGGCCATAGACTCCGGTGCGCCAGTTGTCGTCTTGGCCGGGATTCACACTGGATGCCTCGAACTATTTGGCAATGACCGCGTCAGCTCCGTCCGAGAACTGAAGGGTAAGCGGGTTGCGGTTACTCAGGGCGGAGATGACCGCCTCTTCATCTCCGCCATCTTGGCCTATGTCGGAATAGACCCTCGCAAGGATATCAACTGGATAACAACCCCGTCGTCGACCGAGGCGATGCGCTTGTTTGCCGAGGGCAAGGCGGATGCTTTTATCGGTTTCCCGCCTGAACCACAGGAACTGCGAGCCAAGAAGATCGGTCGGGTCATTTTGAACACCACCACCGACAGGCCATGGTCGCAGTACTTTTGTTGCTTGCTCGCGGGCAATCGCGAGTTTGTTCGCAAGAATCCGGTGGCAACCAAACGAGTATTGCGCGCCTATCTGAAAGCGGCCGACATCTGTGCAAATGAGCCCAATCGCGCCGCGAAGTACATGGTGGACAAAGGCTTCGTGAAGGACTTCAAATACGCGCTCGAGATCGTCACCGAGCTGCCCTACAATAGGTGGCGCGAGGCCAACCCGGAAGACACGCTGCGCTTCCACTCCTTACGCCTGCACGAAGTGGGAATGATCAAATCGAACCCGCAGAAAATCATCGCCCAGGGCACCGATTGGCGTTTCTGGAACGAGTTAAAGAAGGAGCTGAAGGCGTAGGCGTTCGGCGCTAGGTCGTCGCCCGGCCTGCGCATCAGCGATTCGATGCCAGCGCCTTCGTAAATGTCTCGCATGGAGATGGAAAGATCGATGGAAACAAGTTCCACAGTCTCTACTCCCGAGTATTCGATGCGCTCCCAACCGATGTCACCGCGCCGCCGGTGAATCTCGACACACGCCTCGTCCTGGCTGATGAGGACGTATTCGGACAGAGAAGCGATCGAGCGATAAGCGGCAATTGCGGCCGCAATATTGGCTTCATCCGGTCTATGCGCATACGCTGCAGGCGACCCATTACCCAAGAGCGGTTCTGCGAATGTCCACAGCGGGTGGAGCACTGCGGGGCAGCTTAAGGATCTTGGAGAAATATTCGGTTGCGACCGGAGTGCACTGGGGAGCCAGTTTTAACGACGCGGGGAAGGGGTTCCTTCATAAAATGGTGTGGAGCTGTCCCAGTGCGACCATCATTAACGGCGGCTCATATGTCGTCCACGGCTACTGCGTCATCACCGATGCCGACGGAGACAAGATCTACGGCAACTCCGAAGGTAAGGGGCCGGCCGAAGGGGTCGACTTGGTTGGAGTGGTGACCTACGAGGGCGGCACCGGAAAGTACCAGGGCATACAGGGAAGCCACACCTACAAATGTAGCGGCATGGGTGCAGACGGGCAGGCATTTTGCCGGCAAGAAGCGAGTTACCGGCTGCCTTGATCTAGGGTGCTGTGCTTCGCCCACTTGTTCCCTGCCCTTCCATTGCTGCCCCGCAGCTGGCCGGTTGCCCTCGGCGTCCGACAGGCTAGCGCTCTTCTCGTGGGCCGCGGTGCTGCGCCCCTCTTACGAATACGCCACAGCTGTCACATGGACGGTGCCGTGGACCCCGGCCAAATGCGCGGTCTATCCCCGGCGCCGCCCCGAGCGCACGCCGCTCTACCGCGCAGTGCAAGGGCATCTCGAGACCTATCTGGTGCTCGCCGGCGCGGGGCACACCGATGGCGAGGGCGTACCGGGGTATCTCTCCCGCTGGAAGGCAACGAATACCATTCCACTCCACATTTCTTTCGGAGCGATGGACTTCGAAGAAAAGGCCGTTACCGGGGGCATGAGGAGATCGTGCCCGGTGTACGGTTGCGATTATGTCAAGCAAGCGCCGTGATAGTGAATGCGACCAAGGCAGTCCGCCGATTAGAACATTCCAATCGTGGTCAACCTGGATCGTCAAGCGCAGATGATCGATGGGCTTGCGCTCGGAGAAACGACGCCGGGCCCGCTGATCATGGTGGTGGCCTTCGTTGGATTTATCGGCGGCTATGCCAAGGCTCTATTCGGACCCGACATGCTGTTCCTGGCCGGAGCGCTCGCCGCGGCGCTGGTGACCTGGTTTACTTTCCCGCCGTCGTTCTTGTTTATTCTCGCCGGCGAACCGCTGGTGGAATCAACCCATAACGAGTTGAAGTTCACTGCGCCCTTGCTCGCCATAACAGCGGCGGTGGTCGGTGTGATCCTGAACTTGGCGCTGTTCTTTGGCTACCACGTCCTATGGCCCAAGGGCTTCGAGGGTCCCTTCGATTGGGCATCGGCGGCCATCGCACTGGGAGCGGTAGTAGCGCTGTTGCGCTTCAAACGAAATGTCATGGAGGTCATCGCAGCGTGTGCTGTGCTTGGCCTGATCCTCAAGACGCTGATCCTGTGATAGGCGCGACTGTTGTGGGCGATCCCGCCACATGTCCTTCATATGACTCTGTCCTTCATATGACCCTGTCGTTCACATATCCTTTATATTACTGTCGTGTTCCTGCAACATTTGTCAGCGGGACTGACCGGCATTGCTTCCGCTTCCTAAGATTGGCACTAGCATTTGCCAGTCGAGTTGCTCGATCGGAAGCGAGGATTTTCCTCTTCGGCGGATGAATCCGGCGCTGGGAATGAAGTACAACAAGAGCCTTGCTCCAAACAAGAGTGAGCAGGTTCTTCGGTTGGAGGAAGTAGTCAGTCCGGAAGGCTCAGGGGGAAGCGATGCGCATCGTACTCTACTCGCACGATAGCTGTGGTCTCGGCCACATTCGCCGCTCCGTCGAAATTTCTAAGCAGTTGGCTCGGCACAGTCCGCATGCCTCGCAGCTGCTCATCACCGGTTCCATGCAGGCCGGGGCATTCAAACTTCCGGACGCACTGGACTATGTCAAGCTGCCGGCACTCAGCAAGACCATGAACGGTGAGTATCGCGCGCGACGCCTTGAAATCGGGCTCGACAACGTCCTCGATCTGCGCGCGAACATCATCTTTCAAACGGTGCGCAGCTTCGATCCCGACTTGCTCCTGGTGGACAAGGCGCCTGCCGGCATTAGAGGAGAGATGGTGCCCACGCTGCATTATCTTAAGGCGATCCGGCCGCGCTGCAAGCTCGTTCTCGGCATGCGCGACATCGAGGACCATGCTCCCTGGGTGCGAGCCGAGTGGACGCGGGAAGGCATCTACTCTTTGCTGCAGGATGTTTATGACACCATCCTGCTGTACGGCTCGCGCGGCATCTACGATCCTGTGCAGGAATACGGTTTGTCGCGTGAGATCGGGGCAAAGATGGTGGTCTGCGGGTACATCGACAAATCGGATGCGCTGACTGATAAGGACGAGGTGCGCGCGAGATTGGCGATGCAAACCGACCGGCTGGTCGTGGCGACAGCCGGAGGCGGCGAAGACGGCCACGATCTTCTCCGCGCCTATCTGGATATGTTGCACGACTATCGTCCAAGGTTCGATTCTGTGGTGGTCACCGGCCCGTTGATCGACCCGAAGAATCTGGCATGGCTCGATGGCTACAAGTCGCTTCCCGGGCTCACCGTGATGCGGTTTACGCCCGACCTGCTCAGCTTTCTCAACGCCGCCGACGCGGTGGTCTCCATGGGCGGATATAACTCGGTGTGTGAGATCCTTGCGCTCAACCAGCGGGCGATCATCGTTCCGCGGGTCAAACCTCGGTTAGAGCAGTTGATCCGCGCCGAGCGTTTCGCCGCGAGGGGACTCGTCCGGAT
>JBKKAO010000427.1:0-14997 GCA_046714645.1 Burkholderiales bacterium
CTATCGCACTGGAAACCGGAGGCAAATACGCGCCCACGCTTCAGGAGATCTTCGCCGACTACGGCGAAGCGGGGCAGATCGAGAAGCCGCTGTGGCGTTGGTTCGCGCTGGCGGGTTTGATTCTTTATCTGCTCGATCTAATGGTGCGGCGGGCACCCTTCGTGCGGCGCTGGCTAGATTCCTAGGGCCCCATCCTGGCGCTACTATGGGCCACTCTCGGGTTGGTCATCATCTTCGGAATGATGAAGGTTCAGAGATCTAGGAGGTCACAGCCTTGCCGACTTCCTCCGGTGACAAATATCGCCACTGTCCTTTGCTTAATTCCCCAAGCTTTAGCGAACCGATGGCGACGCGCACCAATCGCAGGACTTCGATGTCCAGGGCCTCCATGAGGCGGCGGATTTGGCGGTTTTTGCCTTCGTCCAGAGTGATCTCGATCCAGCAGTTTCGGCCTCCTTGGCGAAGAAGGGTGGCTTGTTTGACGGCAAGCGCATCCCCATCTTCGGCCGCTACTCCCGTGCACAGCTGCGCCAGCCGCTTGTAATCGGCGAGTGTACCGATCTGCACGTGGTAGACCTTGCCCAGGTGAGATGCGGGCGAGGTGATGGTGTGAGCCCATCGCGTATCGTTGGTGAAGAGCAGCAGTCCTTCACTGGCTTTGTCGAGGCGCCCGACAGGGAAAATGTGAGGCAGGTCCGCTCCGGCAAGGCAGGAGAAGACCGTTTCGCGGTTCCGCTCGTCCATGCGTGAAGTGACCAGGCCACGCGGTTTGTTGAGCATGAGGTAGACGCGCTCTTGCTCCCGCAATGGGTGTCCTCGGACCGCGATTTTCGCGCGCTCGAGATCCAGCCAGCGCTTAGGATCCGCGCAGCGCACACCATCCACACTGACTGCGCCCTCGGCAATCAGGGCTCCGGCCTGAGTGCGGGAACAGTAACCGAGTTTGGAGAGCGCGCGCGCCAGGCTGACGCGGGCGTGGCTAGGATGGCTGGGCACGAGGTAGAGCCGCTTCATTTCGGCCACGTTCTCTGATACAGGACGAAGTCCTACGCATCCTACCGCATCGTCCCCGTCCATTGCGAGGTATAGTCGCCCCTGCGGCGGCGCATAGGCACCGGGAAGGGCGGCGAGATCTTGCTGGAAGCCCTGAAAACATAAACCGATGCCCTAACTCTTCTGATAGCCGAGAAAAAGTTCGCGCACCGCTTCGATTTCCGATGGCAGGCTAGCTTGCCGCAATACGATGGCGATGGCCATGAGAATCCTGAGTTTGTGATCGACCTCGATTTCATTTTCTCCGAAAAAGGACCGCTGGCGCGCTCGGTGGGTGGATTTCGCGTTCGCCCCCAGCAGGTGGAGATGGCGAAGGCTGTATTGCGCGCGATCGAGAACAGCGAGACCTTGGTGGCCGAGGCGGGAACCGGTACGGGCAAGACCTTCGCCTATCTGGTGCCCGCGCTCCTGGCGGGCGGCAAGGTCATCCTCTCCACCGGAACCAAGACCTTGCAGGACCAACTGTTTAACCGCGATGTGCCCACGGTGCGAGCGGCGTTGCAGGCGAGTATCACCGTTTCCATGCTCAAGGGACGCTCGAACTATGTTTGTCACTACTATTTGCACCGCGCCGGGGAAGAGGGGCGGTTCGTCAATCGTTCCGATGTGCGTTACCTCAAACTCATCGAACGCTTCGCCAAGAATAGCCTCACCGGGGATCGCGGTGAGCTAAACGATGTGCCCGAGGACGCCACGGTCTGGCAAAGCGTGACCTCCACGCGCGAAAACTGTCTGGGGAGCGAGTGCCCTCGATACAAGGACTGTTTCGTGATGGAGGCGCGCAAGCGTGCCCTGGCGGCGGATTTGGTGGTGGTGAATCATCATCTGTTTTTTGCCGATGTAGTGCTGCGCGATGAGGGGGTGGCGGAATTGCTGCCCAGTTGCAACACCGTGATTTTCGACGAAGCGCACCAATTGCCCGATACGGCGAGTTTGTTTTTCGGTCAAAGCGTCTCGACTTCTCAGGTGATCGAGCTTGCCCGGGATGTGCGAATGGAGGCGGCCGCGGAGGCGAAGGATTATGCGGAGCTACCCGCGGCTGCCGGGGTGCTCGACAAAGCCGCGCGCGATCTGCGCTTACAGGTTGCCGGCGAGGCCGGGCGCCGCTCCGCTAAACAGTTTGACGAGGACCAAGCCTTCAAAGATGCCTTGGGTCACATGGCCGGGGCTTTGGAAGCCCTGCAAGAGCAGCTCAAATCCCAGGCGCAGCGCGGTGAAGGTCTGGCCCATTGCTTGGAACGCGCCGAGGGTCTTGCCGCCACCCTCCACGATTGGCGCCTAGCCGGCGCGGCCGATGTGGTGCGCTGGGGAGAAATATTCGCGCAGAGTTTGCAGCTTCATTCCACGCCGCTCTCCGTGGCCGGTATTTTCCGGCGCCAGTTGGAGGGCCGGCAGCGCGCGTGGATCTTCACTTCCGCGACGCTTTCGGTGAGAGGGAATTTTGCCCACTACCAGTCCGGACTTGGGCTGGAAAAGGCTAGGTGCCAATCCTGGGAGAGCCCCTTCGATTACCCTGTTCAAGGCCTACTCTATGTGCCCGAGGAGATGCCGAACCCCAACTCGGAGCATTTCATCAACGCAGTGGCGGAGGCGGTGACGCCGGTGATCCGAGCCAGCGCTGGACGCGCCTTCCTGCTCTTTACCAGCTTGCGCGCCATGCGCGAGGTCCACGCTCAGTTGCTCGAGCGTTTCGCAAAAAATGGCTGGGATTATCCGTTGCTCCTGCAAGGGCAAGGCTCGAAGAGCGAGTTGTTGGAGCGTTTCCGCAAACTCGGGAATGCGGTGCTGGTGGCCAGTCATTCCTTCTGGGAAGGGGTGGACGTGCGCGGTGAAGCCTTATCGGTGGTGATGATCGACCGCCTGCCCTTCGCGCCACCGGACGATCCGGTGGTGGCAGCGCGCGTTCAACACTTGAACGAGCAAGGGCGCAATGCCTTCATGGAATACCAGGTGCCCGAAGCGGTGATTGCGTTGAAGCAAGGTGCGGGACGCTTGATTCGGGACGAGACCGACCGGGGCGTGTTGATGATCTGCGATACTCGGTTGGTGAACAAACCCTATGGCCGGCGCATGTGGCAAAGCCTTCCCGCCATGCGCCGCACCCGGTTGATACGAGACGTAGAGGCATTCTTCGGCGAGGACGTAACCCTGGTGCAATAAAAGCCTTAGCCCCATGCGTGGTGAAGGACATGAAAGCCTGCTTCGTGTGCCACATTCCTCACGAAGCGAGCGGCTAGGTGATTAGCAAGGGCGAATGAGCTTTCGTCTACGCGAGCCAATGCCAGCATGCCCAAAGCGCTGAGCCCCAGATGAGGATGATGGTTACGGCCGCGACATAGCTTCGCGGCTGCGTGGTCCAGTTCTCGGCCTTGCGGCGGCACTCATCGATGACGTCGGCGGGTACGAGCTTGATACAAAGCGCGATGCCCAGGGGCAGCAGGATTACCTCATCGAGAAATCCCAGAACAGGAATAAAGTCCGGGATGAGATCGATGGGACTGAAGGCGTAGGCCGCCAAGAATAAGGCGAGGAGCTTGGCGGGGAGCGGTGTTCGCGGATGCCGGGCGCAGAACCAAAGGGTGAGAGTGTCACCCCTGATCTGTCTCGCCCAGGTTTTCAAAGAGCCAGCAAGACTCACTAGTGTTGAACCACACCCCATAGGTCGTGAGTATCCGCGCGCTCGACGCGAATGGTGGTGAACTCACCAGATCTGACTCCGGCGGCGGGTGCGACGTGGACCACGCCGTCGATTTCGGGGGCGTCTGCGCTGCTACGCCCGACGACGTTGCCGTCAGCGACTTCGTCGATCAAAATCTTCATGGTCTTCCCTATCTTGGTCTCCAAACGGCGGGTGCTGATTTCGGCCTGCACCTCCATGAAGCGCGCGCGGCGCTCCTCCTTCACTTCTTCAGCAACGGCATCGGGTAACTCATTGGCGGCGGCACCCTCCACGGCGGAGTAGGCGAAACAACCCACGCGATCCAAGTGCGCTTCTCGCAAAAAATCGAGAAGCTGCTCGAATTCCGCTTCAGTCTCTCCTGGGAATCCCACGATGAAGGTGCTGCGCAACGTAAGGTCCGGGCAGATCTCACGCCATTTTCGGATGCGCTCCAAGGTATTTTCGGCGTTAGCAGGGCGCTTCATGAGTTTGAGAATGCGCGGGCTGGCATGCTGAAAAGGCACGTCGAGATAGGGCAGGATCTTGTTTTGCGCCATGAGCGGAATGACATCGTCCACGCTGGGATAGGGATACACATAGTGCAACCGCACCCACACTCCCAAGTCCCCCAGTGCGCGGGCCAGATCGGACATGCGAGTCTTGAGCGGCGCCCCCTTCCAAAATCCCGTGCGGTACTTGATATCGGCGCCGTAGGCGCTGGTGTCCTGGGAGATAACGAGCAGTTCTTTCACGCCCGCCTTGACCAGATTCTCCGCCTCTTGGATGACCTCTCCCAGCGGGCGGCTCACAAGACCGCCGCGCATGGAGGGGATGATGCAAAAAGTGCAACGGTGATTGCAGCCTTCGGAAATTTTGAGATAAGCGTAATGACGTGGTGTCAACTTGATGCCTTGCGGGGGAATCAAGCTGGTGTAGGGATCATGAGGCTGCGGCAGGTGTTCATGGATGGCTTCCATCACCTCTTGGGTGGCGTGAGGGCCGGTGACGGCCAGTACCTTAGGGTGGGTTTCTCGCACCACATTGCCCTTGGCGCCGAGACACCCGGTGACGATGACCTTGCCGTTTTGATCGAGGGCTTCCCCAATGGCATCGAGGGATTCTTCCACCGCGGCATCGATGAAACCGCAGGTATTCACCACGACGAGGTCGGCGCCGTCGTAGCTTGGGCTGATCGAATATCCTTCCGCGCGCAGCTGCGTGAGGATGCGCTCCGAATCAACCAGGGCCTTGGGACAGCCCAGGGACACGAAGCCGACCTTCGGCGCGTGTTGGCGCTTGGACATAATGACTAGCTCTTGGAGTCGTCGGGCTTGGACCCGTCGGGACTGGGAAATCCCGGGAAGGGGAAGGTGCTGAATAGATTTTTTGTTTGGCGCTGCCACTCCTGCTGCATATCGACGAAGGTCTGCGCACTGCGCTCTAAGTAGCTACTCATCAAGCCTTGGATGGCGGGGCCTTGCATCTGCAGGAACTGACCCCAGGCTTCCGCATTGAGCGATTCTCCCAGTTTCCCCACGGATTGCTCGCGCAACTTGGTTTGAACGTCTAAGAAAGTGTGGATGTTCTTCTCTAGGAAAACACCCATCATCCCTTGCATGGCATTGCCGTAGAAGCGGATGATTTGGGAGAGAAAATCACTGGAAAAAATGGGGGCTCCCGCGCTTTCTTCCTCCAAGATAATTTGCAGGAGGATGCTGCGCGTCAAATCCTCATTGGACTTGGCGTCCACGACTTTGAACCCAATGTGTTCCAGCACGAGTTTTTTGACGTCGGCCAGCGTGATGTAGGCACTCGTGGCCGTGTCATAGAGGCGGCGGTTAGGATATTTCTTGATCAGCCTCGTTTCGTCCGTCATGGTTGCGGTCCCTGTCTGTTGCGTTGCATTAAAAAGTGGCTCACAGGCCCGGCCACTGTGCTGCTGCACTGCCCAGAAGCATTAACCCTTGATGAGTGATCCGAGATCATCCTTCCTTCACTATCTTCTACGCGAGGCTTGACACTCAGCTTCGCGGTCGGTAACCTCTTATTGTGCGATGCAGCAATATTCATCCGCACCACACCCTAACATTGAGAGTTAACTACGAATTTAGCGAGGTAGCAATGCAGAAATCAGTCGAGCAGTTTGCGGCACTGAACAAGAGTGGATTGGATGCGGCACTTGGGGCGTGGGAAATCGCCTTCAGCGGCGCCGAGAAATGGAGCCGGTTGAACATCGAGGCTTCCAAGGCGTTGCTGGCGGAAGCGGTGCAGCAAACGCAAGCCATGGCAGGCGTGCGGACAGTGGACGAGTTCACCGCGTTCGGAACCGGTGCGGCGAGCGTGAGCGTCGATCGAACCTTGGACTATACGCGCCATTGCCGGCATATCGCCGCGGAATCTCAGGCCGAAGCCGTGAAGTGGATCAAGTCCGCTACCGACGAGGTGAAGACTAGCGTGACGCAGGCCATCGAAGGATTGACAAACGTTGCTCCGGCTCCTTCCAAGGACGCCGCCTTCGCCGCCATGCAAGGAGCCTCGGCGTGGACAGATTCCATCGTCGAGGCGGCTAAGCAAGTTGTGCAGCACTCCAATGAATTCGCCGATGCGACCCTTAGCGCCACGGCCGAAGTGGTGAAGAACGCTCGCAGCAAGAAAGTTTAGTTTTCCGATAGCTTGTCTCCTCCCTCTTCGTATAGGAATTTTCTATACAAGTGGTTCGCCCCAGCGTGGTAACACCCTGGGGCTTTTTTTAGCGCCTCACATACCGGCCCGGCGCAGCTTCGATGACCGGGAAGGCCTTGCTACCCAAGATCTTTGGCGCGGATTTCCGTTTACGAGCCTTTTCCGGTCCTTTCTTCCGTAGCCATTCGATCCAATAGGGCCACCAACTTCCCGCATGCGCTTCGCTTTTCTCCAGCCACTGCGCGGGGGATCGCGAATCTCCCTGGAAGGTGCGATAGTGTCTTCGTCCGGCATTGGGCGGACTGACCACGCCGGCGATATGGCCGCTACTGCCGAGTACAAATTCCACGCCGTTTCCCAGCAACTTCGCGCTGGCGTAGGCCGAGCGCCAGGGAACGATGTGATCGAGCTCCGCACCCAGTACAAAGCGGGGCATGTGCAGACGCGATAAGTCGCACGCCTGCCCTCCAATCATGAGGGCATTCCGAATCTTGAGCTTGTTCTCAACATAACAGTTGCGCAGATACCACGCGTAGAGACGGCCGGGAAGATTGGCGCTATCGCTGTTCCAGTAAAGCAAGTCAAAGGGCGCGGGGGTCTGGCCCATCAGATAGTTCTCCACCACGAACTTCCAGATGAGATCGCGCGCCCTCAAGCTCGCGAAGGCGGACGCCAGCTGTGTGCCGGGGACAATACCGCGGTTGGCGTACTGGGACTCGCATTGTCGAACGTAGTGCTCATCGATGTAGACGCTGATTTCTCCCGTGTCCTCAAAATCCAATAAGGAAGCCAGCAGCGTGAGACTGGCGATTTTCTTCGTTTCAACTACGGATGCCAATGCGCTGGCGAGTAAGGTCCCACCCACGCAAAAACCCAGTGCATGCAGTTTGTTGCTCGCGGTCAAGCCCAGCACCGTTTCGATGCCCGCGTTAACGCCCATGGATACGTAGTCGTCCCAGCCGAGGTGGCTCAGTTGCTTGGGAATGTCTCGCCACGAGATCATGAACACTTGCAGGCCTCGGTCGAGTGCGTAGCGCACGAAGGAGTTCTCCGGCGAGAGATCCAGGACGTAGTACTTGTTGATGAAAGGCGGGACCACAAGCAGGGGTGTGCGATCCACACGGGCCGTACGCGGCTGATATTGAATCAACTGAATGAGAGGATTCTCGTACACCACGGCGCCCGCTGTTACGGCGAGATTGCGTCCTACTTCAAAGGCGGATTCATCGCACATGCGCAAGCGCCCGCGACTCCAGTCCCGCTGAAGGTTGGCTTGGCCGCGGCTCAGGCTCTCGCCGTGCGAGGCCAAGGCTTGCTGGATGACTTCTGGGTTGGCCGCCGCGAAATTCGAAGGCGAGAATGCTTCGAGCCATTGCCGCGCCGCGAAGCGTAATGGTTCCTTGTCCCTCGCCGCGAGATCCAAAACGTCTACCAGTTCCAAGATCCACTGGCTGTTAAGCAAGTAATTGCGCGAGAGATAGTCAAAGTAGGGAATCTCACGCCAAAGCTTGGAGGCGAACCGCTTGTCCGCTTGGCGCGGCGGCTCCGGGGTGCGAGGAGTTTCGGGCTGCGAGAAGTGCTGCCACAGAGACTGGCGCTGCGCTTCAAAACGCGCGTGCAGTCGAGCGACCTCCTGGTGCTGTTGGAGCGCGGCCTGAGCGATGCGTGGCAGCAGTTCGCTCAATCGCCGCGACATCTCGGCGAGGTGCGCAAGGAAGCTGGCAGGGCTCTCGTTCGCGTGGCCGCTCATCGCCCAAGCTCCCTCAGGCGTGTCCGGTGATCCAGCGTACCAAGGGAACGGAGATCACGCCGAGGACGATAAGCAAGATCTGCTGAATCGTGGCGCGCAACTCCAAGCGCCGGTGTAGT
This sequence comes from Burkholderiales bacterium, assembly GCA_046714645.1. GTDB lineage: Bacteria > Pseudomonadota > Gammaproteobacteria > Burkholderiales > SHXO01 > SHXO01. The sequence goes on from JBKKAO010000427.1 coordinate 8,264, forward strand.
CCTGGGATGAGATCCGCGACGGCCACGTAGAGCATGCTGGCGGATACGAAGCCCAGCAGAGGCCCGATTACGTTTTGCATGGAATTCAAGCTGAAGTAGCCCAGAATGCCGCCTATGACCATGGCGGCGCTGGAGACGAGATTGAGCGCAAGGGCCTTGCCGCGGCTCATCCCGGAGTGGAGCAAAACGAGAAAGTCGCCCAGCTCCTGCGGAATCTCGTGGGCAACGATGGCCAGTGCCACCGCGATGCCGACGTTGGTGTCGGCCATGAAGGCCGCCGCCACCAAGACGCCATCGACGAAATTGTGGATGGTGTCGCCGGTGGTGATCATGGCGGCGCTGCGCGGCTGGGCGTGGTCGTGATGGGCGTGAGCGCCGTGCTCGTGCTCCCATTCGGACTCGTGGTGGTGGCGCCAGAGTACGAGTTTCTCCAGCAGGAAGAAGAATAAGATGCCGCCCAACACCGTGGCGAACAAGGTCTGCACCGATACGGACATTTCAACGGCGTGGGGGAGGATCTCCAGAAACACCGCGCCCAGAAGTGCTCCCACGGCATAACTGATGAGCACCGGTACGCGCGCGAGATCGGCATTGCGCGCCAGCAGCGCGGCGGCGGCGACGCTCAAGATGCCGCCCAGCGCGGTGCTACAGATAATCCAAGCCAGAGTGGACACGTTTAGAGGTGATCGATCCAAATCAACGCGGCCATTCTGCCGGTGATTCTGTCCCTCCGGTGGGAGAAGAATCGCTCTGGATTCGAGTAAGTGCAGTCCTCGCCGCCGAAGATCCTCTCCACACCATAGCCGGCGAGACGTTGCCGCGCCAAGCGGAACAGATCGCAGAGCCATTTGCCCTGAGCCGCGCAAGTGAAGGCGGCCGCTGCATGAGGGCTGTGCATGACGAAGGTTTCGTAGACATCGTCTCCCACCTCGAAGGCGCGCGCACCGATGGCAGGCCCGAGGTAGGCGCAGAGCGACGCCGGAGGAGCACCCATCGCGTCCAGCGTCGTCTCCAATATACCCGCACTCAGTCCGCGCCAACCAGCGTGCGCCGCCGCGACCGTCCCTCCGTCACGGTCGCACAGCAGCACGGGGATGCAATCGGCACTCATCACCGCGCACACCACGTTGCGTTCACGGGTGAAGCAGGCGTCGGCCTCGGTCTCTGGCAGCCACTGCGCTGCTTCAATGGCACGTGTGCCGTGCACTTGCTTGAGCCAGCGTGGTTCGCTAGGGAGGTAGGAACGAAGCAGCGCCCGGTTGGAATCCACCGCCGCCACCTCGTCATTCACGCGATGTCCCAGATTCATGCTGGCATAGGGTCCCACGCTGACACCTCCTTGGCGCGTGGTGATAATCGCGCACACCCCGCGGGGCGCAGGCCAGTCAGGCCGAATCCAACGGGCAGGTAGGGTCACTTTAGGGACAGGTCATTGAGCTCGAGAACGCTCAGCAACTGCATGAAGTCCTCTGGTGCAGGACGCTGCCAGTGCATCTCCAGACTGGTTCTAGGATGGTTCAGCGCGAGTTGCGCGGCATGCAAGGCTTGGCGTGAGAAATCGCGCGCCGCTAGAGGAAGCTTCGCCTCGCGAACGCGGCTGCCGTAGGTCGGATCGCCGATGAGCGGAAAGCCCAAATGGGCCAGATGTACGCGGATCTGGTGAGTGCGACCGGTTTCCAGTTTGCACTCCAGAAAACTCCATTCATTACCCTGCTTCAAGGTGCGAAAGTGCGTCGTGGCCGGTTTGCCCTGTGCCAGCGCCGCCATCTTGATTCGTTGTGTGGGATGCCGTCCGATCGCAACGCTCACGTGGCCGCTTGGCGGCGTTGTGCCCACGGCGATAGCCCAGTAGAGCCGCATCACGCTACGGGCTTGAAGTTGGCTCACGAGATGAGTATGGCTTTGTTCTGTTTTAGCGATGACCATCAAGCCGCTCGTATCCTTGTCCAGCCGGTGCACGATGCCCGCGCGCGGCAGGCTGGCGAGCGCCGGAGCGTGGAACAGTAAGGCATTCATGAGCGTACCGCTTACGTTACCATTGCCCGGATGCACCACCAGGCCAGGCGGCTTGTTGATCACGATGAGGGAGTCATCTTCATGCACGATCTCCAAGGGAATATCCTGTGGCCGTGCGGCGCTGCCGGGGCGGGCCGCGGGACGCAAGACGACCTTCTCGCCGCCCCACACCTTGCTTTTTGCGTCCAGTGCGAGGCCATCGACCAACACCTGTCCCTCCTTTACCCAAACTTGCAGGAGCGAGCGTGAGTAGTCCGGAAACAAGCGTGCGAGCGCCTGGTCCAAGCGCAGGCCCGCGTAGTCCAGAGGAATCAGGGCGTGCAACGGCGTTGTGGGCGGTGTGTCTGGGATGGGGCCGCTCTTGTTATCATTGTCACGATGATCACTACTGTGACGACTCACCTTTCCCCTAGAGGAGCTAAGCATGACCCGTAGTTTAGCCGTATTGCTGCTGTGGCTGTTGTCCGCCTGCGCGAGCAAGGCTTACGATGAAACCAAGGATTGGTCGCCGGACAAGATCTATAGCGAGGCGAAGACCGAACTCTCCACCGGAAACTACAAAAAGGCGATCGGGCTGTACGAGAAACTTCAGTCGCGCTACCCCTACGGGCGCTACGCCCAGCAAGCCGAGTTGGAAATCGCCTACGCCCATTTCAAGGACAACGAACCCGTGCAAGCCCTCGCCGCAGCCGATCGCTTCATCAAATTACACCCGGATCATCCCAACGTGGACTATGCCTTCTACCTAAAGGGCTTGGTCAACTTCAATGAAGATCTCGGTTTGATCGGTGGATACTTTCAGAGTGATCTGAATGACCGGGACCCAAAAGGCACGCGCGAGTCCTTCGATGCCTTTAGGGAAGTGGTGACCCGGTTTCCCGAGAGCCGCTATGCGTCCGATGCCGCGGCGCGCATGACTTATTTGGTGAATAACCTGGCTGGGGGAGAAGTGCGTATCGCCGAATATTATTTGCGCCGCGAAGCCTATGTGGCAGCCGTCAACCGGGCGCAATACGTGTTGGCCAACTACCCGCAAGCACCGGTCGTGGAGCGCGCCCTCTTGGTGATGGTGGCGGCCTACGATGCCATGGGGGTACAAGATCTGCGCGCCGATGCGCAGCGCCTTCTCACCCTGAACTATCCTAATAGCAAGCTCAAAGTCGCGGACCTCAAGAAGGGCCGCAAGTGGTGGGACCTTTGGTAGGCGGCACATAGCCGCCGGATACCACATTCCATTTGCATACTCTACCTATCGCGGTGATAGACTGGTGCCCGGTTCATACGAGCCTACTCGACAGACATCGGAGGAGAAGTCATGCTCGATTTCTATCGTGCGCTACGCACGCACGCGGCCTACGGTCCTAGGCTGATCGCTTTTCTCGTTGCCTTCTTGATCGCGGAGTTCGCGTACAAGTTCCATAGCTTCACTCTGGAGTGTGTTGCCTTCCTCGTCACGTGGTTGCTTGCCGATATCGTCGTGGAGTCCATCGTAGGCAAGCCCGCACAACGCAAGGCCGATGCGTAAGCCCAGCAAGAAGGGCGTCAAGCCAGAGCAAAGCGATAGCTTTCCGGCCGGGCGTGCCTGGGAGCGCATCGAGCAGTTTCGCATTTCCCGTGGGTTGGAGGCGCCGCCAAAACCCGCCGGCGCAAAACCGGTGAAGAAGGCGAAGACCATCCAGCCTATCAAGCCGAAACCGGGCAAGCCAAGGTAAGCGCCGGTGCGATCTGGCGGGGAGTTCGATGCAGCTTTCCTCGGAGGATTTGCGAGGCGACACCCCTTGTTCGTAACATGAATTCGGCGGCAGCACGACGACCGATCGGGTTGCGGCTCTGCCGCTTTAGGAGCGAGTCATGAGAGGACCACGAGACGAAGGCCGAGGCAGCGCCCGGATGCGCCGCGCCGCATCCGTAGCGGCGAGGCGGCGGTATCCCGCGGGGAAGGCCTTGGGACGCATTCAATATTTTGAGATCCAGCGCGGCTTGCCTGCGACCGGGTTGAAAGATGGCCGGGTGCTGTCCGCCGCGGGATCGCTCCCCGCGAGCCGGTCTGGCGCAAGGAGAGCAGGTGCGATGAGCGTAAGGCCAACGCGCCTACCTTACGCACAGGCCATAAAAACCAAACAACATCTCGCCCCCGCCACCTTCAAGGCGGCGGTAGGCTTGCCCGTGTGGCAGCCGCTGGGACCTCATCTCATTCCGAAGGGCCAGACCTACGGATCCGGTAGCGGCAGCAAACCTGCCGTATCGGGGCGTTGCAACGGAATCGTGATTTCGCCCAACAATCCCAACCGATTGGTGCTCTGCTCGGCGGGCGGTGGATTGTGGGGCAGCCAAAATGGCGGTGGGACCTGGACGCCGCTCACCGACGAGGCGCCCACCTTGTCCATGGGGGCCATCGCAGCCGCGCCCAGTTCGCCCAACATCCTCTATGCCGCGACGGGAGAAGGGGATACCTACTCGCAGTTGGGCGTTGGCCTATTGCGCTCCTCCGACGGCGGAGGGGTTTGGGAGCATCTAGCTTCCAGCGTGCTAACGGGTGTAGGAGTGTGGGACCTCGCCGTACATCCAACCGACCCACTCAAACTGTGGGCCGGTACCTTCCGAGGATTATTCGAAAGCACCAACGGGGGTTCCGCCTGGCGGCAAGTGCGGGGCGGGTTGTGCTGGGACATCTCGGTGAACCCCGCCGACCCTCAGGAGGTTTTGATCGCCACCGAGCGCGGAGTGTTGCGCTCCGCCAACGGCGGTTCGAGTTGGAGCGCGGTCTCTCTGCCTGGGGCAACGGGGGAGTTCGATCGCCTGGAGGTGTGTCACGCACCGTCCAATCCGGCAATCGTCTACGTCGCGGGTTGCATCGGCGGGCGAAGTTGTCTTTGGCGGCGTGCCACTACTGGGGGTGCCTTCAATAGCGAGACCAGTCCTCGCATGGAGGTGGGATCGGATATCGCGCAGGCGTGGTACGACTGGTGTTTCGCCATATCACCCAGCGATCCCAACTTGGTGTTTTGGGGCGCGGTGCATCTGTATCGCGGTTCCCGCAGCGCCTCGGGATGGCGTTGGGAGAACATCTCCTCGCGCACCTCGGGGGATTCCGTGCATCCCGACCAGCATCATCTTGCCTTCGATCCTTCCAACCCAAACGTGCTCTACGTCTGCAATGATGGGGGCCTGTTCCGCTCCAGCAACGCGGGTACGAACTGGCAGTCTCTCAACCCCGGGTTGTGCATCACCGAGTTTGAATTCTTGGCGCACTTGGAGGGGCAGGACCATTGGTTGATCGGCGGGACTCAGGACAATGGCACCTTGTCCAATGGGGCTGCCACCCGCTGGGACCAGATTGCGCTTGGAGATGGCGGCGACTGCGGCGCGGACGATGGCACCGGCCTTTGCTATCACTCCTACTACGGCATGTGGATCGAACGCGCTCCGGCGCTGGGACCCTCGGCCTTTCGCTGGTCCGATGTATCGCCGCCGTTTTCGGAGGACTACGAGGCGCTGTTCTATCCGCCCATGGATGTGCGAGGCATGGTGGTGGCCAAGGCGGGGAAGTCCGTCTTTGTGTCCGACGATCGTGCAGACCACTGGTCTGAAGTGGCGCTACCGGCTTCCGGCGAAGCGGACCCAGATAAGGCGTCCGCCCTTAGCATCATTGGAAAATCCCTCATCGTGGTGGGAACGGTAGGCGGTGCCCTGTACCGGATTACTCGTGCACCGAGCGGATGGGGCGCGGCCAAGGTGGAGCCTCTCACGAGTCCGCGTGCCGGCGCCTACATCAGCGATATCCACATCTCCGGCGTCACCAGCAAAGTGATCTGGGCCAGCACCTCGCACATAGGCGGCGGTCATGTGTTCCGGTCCCTTAATGGCGGGCGCACGTGGTCAGATCGTTCCGGAAATCTACCTGATATTCCCGTGAACGCCATCGTGGTGGATCCGAAGAACACGAGACGGGTTTTTGCGGCCACCGACCACGGCGTCTATCGCACCACCAATTCCGGCACGCAGTGGAAGGACTATAGCAACGGATTGCCCAATGTCGTGGTGGGCGACTTGATCTTGCACGAGCGGCGGCGTGTGCTGCGCGCCGGTACACGTAATCGAGGGGCTTGGGAGATTCAGATCTAACGGGTAGTCTCGCTCAAGGCCGCCGGAGTGGACACGCTGTTCACGGCCACCGCGGGTAAGCATGCCTCGCAAGCCCTGCGAAAAACTTGGGACATCTGTTGGAAGCCGGCCATTTACACGGCGGTGCCTGCTGCGTCTCCGCGTACGGTATTGGAGCCCGCCGGTGCGCACCACGCAGTGGGTATGATCACAGCCTACTATGCCAAGGACCCCAACAACTCACGCATCAAGGATGACCCGCCATCAAGGAATACCATACTTGAAGTACTACTCCGCTGATGCCACGGACGGCATCGCGGCCTATGGCTATCAAATGGCGCAGGTTCTGGAGTACGTGTTGAGAAAGTGGTACGTGTTGAGAAAGTGTGACGATGACCTCACCCGGGAGAACATCATGCGGGTGGCCACCAGCATGCCGGACGTAGAGTTTCCGGTGTTGCGTCAGGGGGTGAAAGCCGAACCCTCGCCCACGGATTTCCGGCCTATCGAGCAGTTTGTGATGAACCGCTTCGATGGCAAGTAATGGGTCCTCTTCACCACCTACCCAGTCGATCGCTCGCCTGTGCTCGGCACGGGGTGGCCTTGGGCTAGGC
>JBKKAO010000428.1:0-3365 GCA_046714645.1 Burkholderiales bacterium
TTCACACAGTGACCCCAATTATTCACACAGCACAGTGTCTGACCCCAATTATTCGCACACAATTATTCACATGACCCCAATTATTCACATTGGCGTTACAGTAGCACGCAAAGACTGACAACAATCGACCATCTGACGCAACATAGCCGACGTGTCTAATCCCTTGATTGCGTGATTGCGTGATTGCGTGATTGCTGGTTGTTGGGCTATATTGCCTACAATAGTCCAGAGTACAACTTAAAATCCCTCGGCCCTAATCGGCCATACCGGTTCGATTCCGGTCCCGGGCACCAAGGATCCATGATATATATGTTCGTGTTTCGGACTGTAGAAAAATAAGCGTGCACCTCGCAAATTGTTGCAGGGCCGCCAGGGCCGAATGCTTTTGATCAGATGAGAGTACCGGGATGAAGTCTCCTGTCGTCAAGAAGTTCGATGCAACCGCGTCAGGCGCGCTGAAAGAGGTGCGCGTGCTCGACTTGTCGAGATTGGTCGCGGGCAACATGCTAAGCGGCTTTCTCGCCGATCATGGCGCTGATGTGATCAAGATCGAGAAGGCGGGGAGCGGCGATGATCTGCGCCATTGGAAAGAAGAGGGCGTCGATATCTATTGGAAGGTGTACGGGCGCAATAAGCGTTCTATGGTGCTTGATCTCAAATCCGAGGAGGGTTTGAACACACTGCGCCGGTTGATCCGAACGGCCCAGGTGCTGGTGGAGAACTTCGTACCGGGCGGGTTGGAAAAAATGGGTCTGGCGCCCGAGCAACTGCTGGAAATCAATCCGAGTCTCGTTATCGCCCGCGTGTCAGGTTGGGGGCAGACGGGCCCCTACCGGCATAAACCCGGGTTTGGCACCTTGGTGGAAGCCATGTCGGGTTTCGCTTCTTTGAATGGATTCCCGGACCGGCCACCGGTGCTGCCTCCGTTGGCGCTCGCGGACATGATCGCAGGTATTTACGGGGCGGCAGGCGTATTGACGGCGTTGCGCATCGCCGAACGGGAAGGGCGCGGGCAGGTGGTGGATCTCTCACTGTTCGAGCCTATCTTCTCCACCATAGCCTCGGAAGCGGCTAAGTGCAAGCTGGCTGGCAAGCCCACCACGCGAGCCGGGAATCAGTCCACCCATGCGGCACCGCGTAATGTTTACCCTTGCCGCGATGGAAAATTTGTCGCCATGTCCGGTTCCATGCAATCCATGGCCATGCGCATCTTCGACACCATCGGACGCCCCGAATTGAAGTCCGACTCAAGGTTTTGCGACAACGATGCACGTGTGAAAAACCGAGATCTGCTTGATGAGATCATCGGTGCTTTCATCGGTGCACGCAGCGAGGCGGAAAATCTCGAATTGTTCGAGGCCGCAGGCGTCACCGTGGGGCCGGTGTGCTCGGTGATGGACCTGCTTGATCACCCCTACACGCGGGGGCGCGAAGCCATCGTAGAGTTGGAGGATGAAGAGATGGGATCGATCCCCATGCACAACATCGTGCCCAGACTTTCGCATAGCCCCGGTGTGTTCCGCCGGCCGGCGCCAAAGATTGGCGAACACACAAACGAAATTCTCGAAGAACTTCAAAGGAAGCAAACATGAGCACGATGCTATGGCGCTCGATCCTGTTCGTACCCGCCGTCAGCGATCGTTTCGTGGAAAGTGCCCTGCGCCAACCGGCCGATGCGTTGCAGATCGATCTGGAAGACAGCGTTGCGCCGGACCAGAAAGACTTAGCCTGCGAGCGGCTTCCAAGCATCGCGGATCGTTTCGCGCAAGCCGGTTACGACGTGGTGGTGAGAATCAACCGCCCCTGGCGCCGCGCGGTGCGTGACATTGAGGCCGCCGTGCGCCCATCCGTGTGCGCGGTCTCCTTGCCTAAAGTGCCCGATGCCTCCCATGTGCGCGCCATCGCCGAAGTGCTGGCCGAGTGCGAAGCGCAACGCCAGCTTGCTAACGGACACACCCGCATCATCGCCATGGTGGAAACCGCCGAAGGCTTGCAGAACATGGCAGCCATCGCGGCGGCCCATCCGAGGGTCTGCGGCATGATCGTGGGTACGGAAGATTTGGCGGTATCCATGCGCATGGCGGTGGAGGAAGACGCACTCTACGTCCCCAACGTGCTCGCGGTGGCGGCCTGCCGAAGCGCGGGGATCGAACCCATCGGTTTCATCGGCTCCGTGGCGGACTTCGCCGACGAAGCTGCTTTCCGTGCTCGCATACGGCGTGCGCGCAAGCTAGGTTTCTCCGGCGCTTTTTGCGTTCACCCCAAACAAGTCGTCATCGCTAACGAAGAATTCAGCCCGCAAGCCGCGGAGCTCGATCACGCGAGAGGTCTCATAGAGGAATTCGAGCGGCAGGTTGGCCAAGGACGCGCGGCGTTTACTTACAAGGGGCGCATGGTCGATCTACCCATCGTCGAACAAGCTCGCTACCTTTTGAGCAGGGAAGCCGCGATCAATAGCAGAGGGCGCTGAAGACAGCAATGCGCCTAACCGGCGCTACTTTGTAGAAAGATACAGTAGCCCCAGAACGCTCGCACCTCCCGGCGGCGCGAGCATAGACGCCCAACCGCGATCCCGGCTCGGCGGGGACGACCGGCTGGGGCACGCTTTACGGACTTTCCAGACTTGCATTGGGTGCCCTCGCGGGGCGCTCCTGGTAAAGCCATCCTCTTCGGACGGCGAACTTCTCTATCTCGACGGCCACCAGTACGAGTGCGGGCACGAGCATGGAAATCGCAAGTTCCAACGCGGTCAGCGGCGTCGTCTTAAGAATCGGGTTGAGTACCGGCGTGTAGATGACGGCGATCTGCAGCACGAAGGTCAGCAACACCGCACTAGTCACGAACCGGTTGGAAAACACGCCGATAGTAAAGAGCGAATCTCGGTCGGAGCGAATCGCGAGCACGTGATACATCTGGCACATGGTCAGCGCCGTGAACACCATCGTCTGCCAACCCTGCGAGCCTTGTGCCGTGGCCCATATCTGAATGCCCAGGCAAATCGCTCCCATCACTAGCCCGACCCATAGAATGTGCTGCCACATCCCACGGGCGAAAATGCTTTCGGATGGAGCGCGCGGAGGCCGAAGCATGATGTCGCGCTCTTCGCGCTCGGCCGCGAGCGCGAGCCCCGGCAGGCTGTCGGTGACAAGGTTGATCCACAGGATGTGGATCGGCAGCAGTGGAAGCGGAAGGCCAATGAACGTCGCGATCGCAATCGTCCAGATCTCACCGGAATTGCCACCCATCACGAATCGAATGAACTTACGTATGTTGTCGTAGATGCAGCGGCCTTCTCGCACCGTGTCCACGATGGTGGCGAAGTTGTCGTCTAGCAGCACCATCGATGAGGCCTCGCGGGATACGTC
>JBKKAO010000429.1:0-7391 GCA_046714645.1 Burkholderiales bacterium
CCCACCACGCGGTTCAACCACTCCTCCATCTCTGCCTGCGCGTTGCCGAGTAAGGCGGATAGCGTCGAGGCTAGTTCCGCATCGCCTTCCATGCGCAGGGGGGAGAGCGGATTTAGCACCAGCGTAAGCTCCGCCGCGCTCTGGGAGGCGGCCGGAGCCAACGCTCCGCTGGCCAGGATCTCGAAGCTTATCCGCGCGGGTCCGGCATGAATGCTGATCACTTTTCCGGCTTGGGTTGCCAATTGACTTTGAAGCGAAGGGGTCAACGCCATAACGCGCGCTAGAATCGCGCTGAGGGAGCGATCCGCAAAGGCTCTCGCCGCGCTCATAGGCGCTAGATTCGTACGCCGCGATGTACAGCTACCACACCCGCGCTTAAATTGAAGTACTGCACCCGTTGCAGTCCCGCTTCCTCCATCATGGTCTTCAACGTCTCCTGGTCGGGATGCATGCGTATGGACTCGGCGAGGTAACGGTAGCTTTCGGCGTCCTTCGCCACCCACTTCCCGAGGCGCGGCAGTACTTGAAAGGAGTACACATCGTAGGCGGCTCGCAAGGGCTTCCACACGCGAGAGAACTCCAGCACCAGTAAGCGGCCGCCGGGTCGCAGTACGCGATGCATTTCCTTGAGAGCGAGATCTTTGTGAGTAACGTTGCGCAGACCAAAGGCGATGCTGACGCAGTCGAAGACCCGGTCGGCGAAGGGCAGCTGCTCGGCGTCGCAACGCAGGGCCGGCGCCACGATGCCCGCATCTATCATGCGATCCCGCCCGCGGCGGAGCATCGCATCGTTGATGTCTGTCATCACCACCTTGCCCAGAGGGCCCACACGCCGGCTGAAGAGCTTGGCCAGATCGCCCGTACCAGAGGCCACGTCCAAAACCCGGTCGCCTTCTTGCACACCACTGATGGCGAGCGCGAATCGCTTCCACAGGCGATGCAGCCCCGCGGACATGAGGTCATTCATCACGTCGTAGCGACCGGCGACCGACTCGAACACCTTGGCGACCCGGCCGGCCTTCTCCGACTCGGCGATGCTCTCATAACCAAAGTGAGTGGTCTTGTCCATTAGATGGATTTCCATCCGGATTTAATGCCGGTGCCGTGCTGGACCACCGGCTCGCGCTGCACACCGGACTCCTTCAGGCGTTTAAGGTAGTGCTGCCAGAGCTTGTCGTGATCACGCCCGATCTCGTAGAGATAATCCCAGGAGTAAAGACCGGTGTCGTGACCATCGGAGAACACCAGTTTCACGGCGTAGCTGCCCACGGCCTCGATGTTGGAAATCTCGACGTCTTGCTTACCAAGCTGCAACACTTCTTGGCCTGGGCCATGCCCGCGCACTTCGGCGGAGGGCGACTGAACCCGCAAAAACTCCGCGGGGAGTTTGAAAACTTGGCCATCGGAGAAGGTCAGTTCGAGCATGCGCGAGACCTTATGCAGCTTGATCTCGGTGGGATAGGGATTCGCAGCACTCATGGCGTACTTAGCGGAAAAACGGTAAGGGGACGGGTGAAGTCTATCGTATGCCAGCATCGCCGAACCAGACTGTAACTTGGCGGTAACATGAACGTAATATCCTTCCTAAGTCCTAAAGTCACCTTCGTTCATACATGGCCGCAACAGTGCTCATCGTCGAAGACGAACCCGCGATTCAAGAGCTGATCGCGTTCAATCTGCAGCAGGCAGGGCACCACCCGCTGCGTGCCAATGACGCGGAGCATGCGATGCGCCTCATGTTAGACGCGTTACCGGACCTCGTGTTGGTGGACTGGATGCTGCCGGGGCTTTCGGGAATTGAACTGGCCCGGCGCATTCGCTCCGATCGCCGTACCAAGACCATTCCTCTCATCATGCTCACTGCTCGGGCGGACGAGCGCGACAAGCTGCTAGGCTTGGAAACGGGCGCGGACGACTACATTACGAAGCCTTTTTCCCCGAGGGAGTTGCTGGCGAGGGTTAAGGCCGTGCTAAGGCGCCGCGCGCCTCAGATGACGGATGACCTGGTGCAGATCGGCGCGTTGCGCCTGGACCCCAGCACGCACCGGGTCACCGGGGCCGGCACGACGGTTCACTTGGGCCCCACGGAGTTTCGGCTCTTGCACTATTTGATGACCCACCCCGAACGCGTCCATTCGCGTAGCCAGTTGCTGGACCAAGTCTGGGGTGATCACGTTTTTGTCGAAGAGCGCACCGTCGACGTCCATATTCGCCGCTTGCGCAAGGCCTTGGAGCCGACCCAGCAAGAAAATCTGGTGCAGACCGTGCGCGGCTCCGGCTACAGGCTCTCAGCGGACGCAGATCTGCCATAATTTCGCGGTCCCAAGTTTAACTAGACCCATGCATCTCTGGGGACGCCCCCTCCTCCCCGTCGTGACCGCATTGGTGATCGCGCTTTTCTTCTGGCCGGTCCTCGGGGCCACGGGATCGCTTCTGTTGTTGTCGCTGTCTCTGCTGTTCATCCTGATTCGTCATATCCGCCGGCTCACCATGTTGATGGAGTGGCTGCCCGACGCAAAGGTGGACAACGTGCCCAGTCCGGCCGGGCCATGGGAGGAAGTATTCGCTGCGCTCTACCGGTTCTTGCGCCAGCAAACCCAGATTCAATCGCGCTTGAGCACGGCGCTCGGGCGTTTCGAGCGTGCCAGCGCCGCACTTCCCGATGGCGTCATCTTGCTTGACAGGTCCGATCACATCGAATGGCTCAATCCAAAGGCGGCGGCCTATCTGGGTTTGGCGCTCGATCGCGACCGCGGCCAGCAAATCACCCATATTGTGCGCCAGCCCCAGTTCGCCGATTACCTGCAACAGCAGGAGACCTCCGAACCCCTAACCCTGCGCGTTTGGCAGGGGGAGCTAGAACAAGTCCTGTCGGTCCAGGCGACTCCTTACGGCGACCAGAAGCGCCTCGTGCTGTGCCGGGACATCACGCAACTCGATCGCGTGGAAACCGTGCGGCGCGACTTCATAGCCAATGTTTCCCATGAGATTCGCACCCCTCTAACGGTCATAACGGGTTTCTTGGAAACCTTGCTTGACCTGAAGAAGCCCGATCCAGACATGAGCGCTCGGGCGCTGCAGTTGATGAGCGAGCAGGCCGCGCGGATATTGGGACTCGTCGAGGATCTCCTCGCCCTATCACAGCTTGAATCGGCGGGCAACCTCTTGAAAGAAGAAAACGTTGACGTACCGGATCTGCTCAAGGGCGTGTATCAGGAAGCGCTGGCCATCAGCAATGGCCGGCACAAGCTCTCCCTACAGATCAATGACGAGTCCGGACTAAGTGGCAGTACCGCCGAGTTACGCAGTGCCTTTAGTAATCTTCTCACCAACGCCCTGCGCTACACGCCCGAGGCGGGTGAGATCGCGGTGATCTGGAGCAAGCGCGACGGTCAACCGGTCTTTACGGTGAAGGATAGCGGCATCGGCATCGACGCAAAGGATATTCCGCGGCTTACAGAGCGATTCTTCCGTGTGGACCGAGGCCGTTCCCGAGCCAGCGGCGGGACCGGGCTGGGACTGGCCATCGTCAAGCATGTTCTCAACCGGCATCAGGCCCAACTGCAGATTCAAAGCACCCTGGGACACGGAAGCCAATTCTCCGCTGTGTTTCCCGCGGCGCGCTTGGTGGTGCTTGAAACGCAAGCGGATGCCGTTGGCGTGGTCGAGCGCTAGCACAGGGCACTCGCCAGATAGACCTTAATTCGAGCCGCGAAATCCCGGTCGAGCGTTCTGCTCGATTCGCGTTGCTTAAGCCCCCCGAAGGGGTTGGGGAAATAAGCGTCGTCCGTGAAGCGGGGAATCACGTGCCAATGCAGATGCGCCACCACATTGCCGAAGCTGGCGAGGTTCATCTTATCAGGCCGGAGCACCTCCCGCAGAGCGAATTCCACGGCGAACACCCCCTTCATCAAGTGCGAGCGCTGTTCCGCATCGAGATCGCTCATCTCTTTAACGTGGGCCTGCCACACCACCCGCAATAGGCCTGGATAGTCCTTATCCTGAGGCCAAATGATCCGGCAACGCTCGTCGGACCACAACACTTCACCGCCGGGTTGTTCGCAAAATGCGCAGTTAGGGGAAGACACGTTCGATCCCTCCATGGTTAGCGGTTTGCCATCCCATATCCTCCCTGAAAGAATCCGAACTCGCTAAGCGGAACCTTACACCAGCACCATGGCTAGCAAGTAGTAGCGTAGAAACTTTCCCACAGCCATGAACAAGGCCGCCGCAAGCCAAGGCAGACGCAGCCATCCGGCCGCCACGCACAGGGCATCCCCGATGATGGGGACCCAGGATAGCAGCAACACCGGAGCGCCAAAGCGCCGGACGAGGTGAAGTCGCGATTGCACGCGAGGATGGGCGGAGGCTTTAGGCAGCAACCAGCCCAGCGCGTAGGAACTCATGCCACCCAAGGAATTGCCCAGAGTCGCGAGCCCCAGGGCGGGCCAAAGCAATTTCGGGTCATGATGGATCACCGCCGCCAGCACGAACTCAGAGCCTCCCGGCAGCAGGGTTGCCGCTAGCAAACTCGAGATAAACAATCCACCTAGTGAGAGATGATCGTTCAGATGGACAAGGTGCCGCTATAAGGATGAGCGGTGGCGGTACGTTAACGATGTATCGTGATATGGCGCGCCCGACACGATTCGAACGTGCGACCCCTGCCTTCGGAGGGCAGTACTCTATCCAACTGAGCTACGGGCGCGTACAGCGCGCAATATAACCCGGCGAAGCTTTACGCGCCATTTCGGCATGATCTTCTATAATTCACAGCTCTCTCACCCGCAGGCATTGCAATATGGCCTCTCCCTTGCGCGAAATCCACATTAAAGAACATTACTCGCCCATCAAGACCCCGAAGCAGCTGGTGACCATCGCGGTGCTTTCTTTCGTTGTACCCGTGCTGCTGATCGTGGGCATCGTGCGGTTCGTCCTCGGCGGTTTGAATATGGATCCGAAGAATCCCGCTTTTTCGGAGGAGGCCGTGGCTAAACGCCTTCAACCCGTGGGGCAGGTGACCATTGGGCAGGCCGCGCCTGAGGCGTCGCCCCCATCGTCTCCGGCGCCGATGGTTGCAGTGAAGACACAACCCGCGAGCGGCGACAAGGTCTATCAAGCGAGCTGCGCCATGTGCCACGCGGCGGGTATCGCAGGCGCGCCCAAGTCTGGTGATAAGGACGCGTGGAAAGCGCGCATCGCTCAGGGACAAAGCGCCTTATACGAGCATGCGATCAAGGGTATTCGCATGATGCCGGCAAAAGGCGGGAATGCCGGGTTAGCCGACGCCGAGGTGAAGGCAGCGGTGGACTATATCGTTGCCCAGTCGAAATAATTTCCGCCTATGGCTACCTACGTCATAGGCGACGTACAAGGCTGTTTCTCGGCGCTGACACGGCTACTCCAAAAGATCGCGCATCGTCCCGTGCAAGACCGCCTGTGGTTCGTGGGAGATTTGGTAAACCGAGGCACCGAGTCGCTGGCGACGCTGCGCTTTGTGCGGGATTTGGGAGACCGGGCGCTCACCGTGTTGGGCAATCACGATCTGCATTTGCTCACGGTTGCTGCCGGGTACACGCACCTGAAATCCGGCGACACCCTTGAAGACGTGCTCGAAGCACCGGATCGCGAGGAGCTTCTCGGGTGGCTGCGCCAACAACCCTTGATGCATCGCGAGGGCGGCTATGTCCTCGTTCATGCGGGCGTGCTACCCCAGTGGAGTGCCGAACAGGCGGCAGGCTTGGCGGCGGAAGTCGAAGCAGCGCTACGCGGCGAGGATTTTTCCCCCTTTGTCAAAGCCATGTACGGAAACGAGCCTGCTCACTGGTCGGACACTCTGCAAGGCAACACCCGCCTGCGCGTGATTACGAATGCACTGACCCGGCTACGCGTATGCACCTCCGATGGCGCCATGGATCTCGCTTTTAAGGGGCCGCCGGAAAAAGCTCCACGGGGCCTCCTTCCGTGGTTTGATGTCCCGGATCGCAAGAGCGCGGACGAGACCCTCATCTTCGGCCACTGGTCCGCGCTCGGCTTTCGCATGCGGAGCAACTTGATCGCGCTCGATTCCGCTTGCTTCTGGGGTGGAAAGCTCACGGCAGTTCGGTTGGAAGACCGCGCGCAGTTTCAAGTGGATTGCTAACGGTCGCCATCGCGTGCCGCACCCGGTTTTCCGCATCTTGAGCGATTTCGCGCCGGGTACGACCCGGCACCGCGATCTCACCGAGGTGAATCAGCTCGGCATCGACTTCGCGGTGAGCCAGGATCTTTTTGAGAGACTGCCAAAGCGTGGTCCCGTCCGCATAGGCCACCTCGATATTGGCCGAGCCATCGGAACTTCGGTAGCGTATGGCAAGAACATGCACTTGCGCCGCCATTTCAACGGCGGGCTGTAACAACGAAGCATGAAATCGCCGTACCGAGGTACCGTCGCTCGTAGTGCCTTCGGGAAAGATAGCCACTGTCTCGCGTGCTTGCAGCGCTAGCTGAATGGTTTCGTTAATGAGTGAAGTATCGCGCCGGCGTTCGCGCTGAATAAAAAGCGTGTTGGACCGGCGAGCCATCCACCCGATCAAGGGCCAGCGCAGGACCTCTGCCTTGGCCACGAAGCACACCGCCGAGACGGAGTGCAGTAGCCAGATATCCAACCACGAGACATGATTCACCACGATGAGACTCCGCGGTGCGAAGGCTTCTATCTTGGGCGCTTGTAGGCGAACGCGTAAGACTCGCAACAAGCCTCGCGACCAGCCTTTGATCAAGCGCCGCTGCCTCGCGCGATCCACCAGTGGGAAGACGAGCGCGATGGTGGTGGCGCCGCGCAGCAGGTGTATCAACAAGTGTCCGAGCCGAACGGCTCGGACAAGACGCGAGGTCGTTGCCACTTCCGGCGCGGCGGCGGCGATCACCAGATCGCGTGGCCGAAGGCTTCCTGATATCGCCCCGCGATTTCATCGCGGGTGAAGTGGTGGTTCTGCCCGCCGCGGCTGGCGATTTTGATGGAGCCTAATAGCGAGGCGAGGCGGCCTATCTGCGCCCAATCCATGCCCTGGCTAATGCCGTAGAGCAACCCCGCACGATACGCATCCCCGCAGCCCGTTGGGTCAGCGATTTCCGATGGTTTCACGGCGGGAATCTCGATACGGGCGCCTTTGGTGTAGATCCAGGATCCTTCACCGCCTCGGGTAACGATGAAGGCGGACACTTCGCCCGCCAGCGCCTCGATGCTCTTGCCGGTTTTCTCCTCCAGCAGACGCCCTTCGTAGTCGTTGACGGTAACGTAGCCAGCTTGCTCGATGAACGCCATCAACTCTTCGCCGTTGTACATGGGCATGCCTTGGCCCGGATCGAAGATGAAGGGGATACCTGCCTCGCTAAACTCGCGTGCGTGC
>JBKKAO010000430.1:0-2711 GCA_046714645.1 Burkholderiales bacterium
TTTCAAGCCTCGCCGGCCAAGCATGCGCCGGCAGTGGTGCTGGCCATCATTCCGAATATCGCGGAGTTGGCCAAGATCAATATCGATGGCGCACTCAATGCCGCCGGAACTTCTGCTGCGCAGATTGGCGCGGAGAAACTGGCTGGGACGGGTGTTATTTACAACGGCCTTGCGCTGCTGGGCAGTGGCTCGGTGCTGGCGGGGATGGTGCTCGGCGCCATGGCGGCATTTATCATCGATCGCAAGCTGACCCATGCCGCGGTGACAGCTTTTGCCGGCGCGGTCTTGTCCTACATCGGACTCATTCACGGTGCGCAACTGGGCTGGGGAGCCTCACCTTCGGTGGCCTTGGGATATGCGCTTTTTGGCGTGGTATGCCTCCTGGCGGGAATGCAGCAGCGAGAGCCCGCGACATAGACCGGAAAGGGAGGGCACGCAGATCGCCGTGCACGCCGCGCAAATAGTTTCCTGTGGCCAGTTGGCCAGACTTGCCCTCCAAAGCAGCGGGGGCGTCGCAATTCCAGTCGCCGGATTTGAAGACGCCCCCTATGCCGAGGCAAGCGGTGAGATCCTGTGGGTGGGCGCGCATCTCCCCGCCATGCATCCGCGCGCGGTGGTCACATCGTGCGCGGTGCCGCGAGGTGCGACATTGCGCTTCGAGGTCGTTCCGGTTCATGGCTGGAATGAGCAGTTGCCGCTTCTCGATGACTCTTTGATGCCGCGCGTGACCGATGAGGTGGACAAGCTTCGTAGCGCAATCCTGTGCGTACCAACCAAGGGATTCGGTGCTTGGCTCGCCGGACATCCGCTTTCTTTTCCGCTAGGTCTGGCATCCTCGCGCTTATATTCGCTGTCGCAAGCCTATTCGAAGGATGATCCGGAGGCCGTTCTTGAGGCCTCGGGAGGATTACTCGGATTCGGCACCGGATTAACGCCGTCGGGTGACGATCTGGTGGGCGGATCATTGTTTGCGCGGCGCTTGATTGGACGTTGGGACGTTCGCTGGCAAGCCGCAGGTGAAAAGCTTGTCGAACTCATGGCCGAGCGAAGCCATCGATTGAGCGCCGCGCTGTTTCGTGATTTGGTATGTGGTCAGAGTTTCGCTCCGCTGCACGACCTTGCCAGAGCCCTCGTGTTGGGTCTACAAGACGAGGCATTGCAGGCCGCCCGGCAGCTTGTGAGCATTGGACATTCCTCTGGTTGGGACATGCTCACGGGGTTCGTCTTGGGCATGACCGGGACTCCACACAGGGAGCTGCCAGCTACCTAAGGCGGTACCATAACGCACCGGCGAATCATCGCCCGCGGACATCGATCCAATGTATATCGATTAAATCAAGGGAACACTACGCAAGGGGATGCTATGGCCAAATTCAAGGCCTTCAGGATTTTCAACGAGGAAGGGAAAGTTCAATCGCGCATGGTGGAGATGGGCCTGGAGGAACTCGATCCAGGCGAGGTGGTGATCAAGACTGCCTTCTCCAGCATCAACTTCAAGGACGCGTTGGCCGCTACCGGGACGGGCAAGATCATCCGGCGCTTTCCCTGCGTGGGGGGAATCGATTGCTCGGGGGTGGTGAGTTCCTCCACCGATGCGCGTTTCAAGGCGGGCGACCCGGTGATCTGCACCAGTTTTGATCTAGGCGTGGCGCACGATGGCGGCTATGCCGAATACACGCGCGTGCCGGCGGATTGGGTGGTACCGTTGCCCAAAGGTCTGTCGCTGCAAGAGGCCATGGCCTTGGGCACGGCGGGATTCACGGCGGGGCTGGCGGTGGAACGCATGGAGCAGGTGGGCTTGCAACCCGCTAACGGTCCCGTGATCGTGACCGGCGCCACCGGTGGTGTGGGCAGCGTCGCGGTCGATATTCTCGCGGGCGCCGGTTATCACGTGGTGGCGCTGACGGGTAAGGAGGCCGAGAGCGATTACTTGAAAAAGCTGGGCGCGAAGGAAGTGATGCTGCGCTCAGGGTTGGATCTCGCGAAGATCAAGCCCCTGGACAAAGCCACCTGGGCGGGCGCGGTGGATAATCTCGGCGGCGATGTGCTTTCGTGGTTGGCCAGCACCATGCAGGTGGGCGGCGCACTAGCGGCCATCGGGCTTGCGGCGAGCCATACCTTCAACACGACCGTGATGCCTTTCATTCTGCGCGGCGTGAGCTTGGTCGGCGTGGATTCCGTGAACGCTGCGATGCCCATGCGCCGCCGTGTCTGGGAGCGCTTGGGCAGCGACCTCAAGCCTCGGCATTTGCAGGACATGATCACGAGCGTTGCGCTGGATGGGATGGGTCCGATATTCGAGAAGATACTCAAATCGCAGATGCGCGGGCGCACGGTGGTCAAGCTGTGAAAATCAATGGGATCGCGCACGTTGCGCTCACCGTGAATCGCATGGAGGTCTCGGTGCCGTTCTATGAGAAGTTGCTGACCTTTCTCGACTTCAAGTGCGTGCACCGATCTCCACGCATGACCTATTTCATCGGAGGCCGTAGCGCGATCGCGATTCAACCTGCCGGCGAGTCTCATTGTCACGAGAGTTTTGTGCAATCGCGGGCCGGTCTGCACCACTTATGTTTTCGCGCCTATTCTCGCGAGGACGTGGACCGCTTCTACGAGCACTTGTCGAACATGGAGGCGAAGATCGTTCACCCACCGGAGGACGGCGCCTGGGCGCCGGGATACTACTCGGTTTTGTTCGAAGACCCCGATGG
>JBKKAO010000431.1:0-3314 GCA_046714645.1 Burkholderiales bacterium
GTGGGAGAAGCTCTCGATCCTGCTCAACCTGCTCACGCCCAAGCTGCCGGCGTCAAAAGAGGAGGACCTCGCCAAGGGCATTCTCGAAGCCATCGACATGGACAGCTACCGCGTCGAGAAGAAGGCGGTGATGAAGATCGCGCTGGCGGATGCGGATGCCGAGATCGCGCCGCTCCCAACGGACGTCGCAGGCCGCAAGAGCGAGCCTGAGATCGATCGTTTGAGCAACATCCTCAAGACGTTCAATGAGCAATTCGGCACGCTGTTCACCGACACCGACCGGGTCGCGAAGCGGATCCGCGACGACATCGCCCCCAAGGTCGCCGCCGACGCGGCCTACCAGAACGCGAAGGAAAACACGCCGCACACCGCGCGCATGGCCCATGACCAGGCGCTGGGCAAAGTTATGCAGCACCTATTGAAAGACGACACGCAGGTCTACAAGCAGTTCGTGGAGAACGAGTCATTCCGGCGCTTCGTCGGCGACATGGTGTATGCGATAACGAGCCAGTGATGGTAGTGGTATGGGCGGGCCGAGGAGACGAAATTCGGCTTATCTCAGTGCGGAAAGCAGAACCGAAGGAACGCCGGAGCTATGAAAAAGGAGTATGACTTTTCGAAGGGCAAGCGAGGTGCGGTCATCCCCTCCATGGGAAAGACGCGCATTACCATATATCTGGACGACGATGTCGTTCAAGGTTTCAAGAAGCAATCTGAGAAGACCGGAAAGGGGTACCAGACCCTAATAAATGAAGCTTTGAAGGCGCATCTGGGTCTCAAAGAGAAGCCGCTGACCGCCGACTTGGTTCGCAGGATCGTGCGCGAGGAGTTGGCGGCAAACGAGTAATTTCAGTGAACCTCGGAAAATTGGAGCCTGTGAAGCTTTGAGTACACGCCATCTCTCGCAACCAACTCCGCATGGGTTCCCGTTTCAACGATCTCGCCCCGGTCGAGTACGATAATGCGGTCGGCTTTTTCGATGGTCGATAGACGGTGAGCAATCACGATGGTGGTTCTCCCCTTCATCAGCGTTTCCAATCCTTCCTGGACCGCGCGTTCCGATTCCGTATCCAGGGCGGACGTGGCTTCATCGAGAATCAACACAGGCGCGTTCTTGAGTAGAGTGCGCGCGATGGCGAGCCGCTGGCGTTGTCCGCCCGATAAGCGCACTCCGTTTTCGCCCACTAGCGTATTCATTCCTTCCGGCAGCCCGCGTATGAACTCCATGGCGTGGGCCGCCTCCGCGGCTTCGATGATCTGTGCCTGCGACACTCCGGCTTGCGCGCCGTAGGCGATGTTGGCCGCGATGGTGTCATTAAACAGCGAGACGTCCTGGCTCACGATGCCGATGTTCGCGCGCAGGCTCGGTAGGCGGAGTTGATCGATGTCATGGCCATCGAGCAATATGCGGCCCGAACTGGGTTGGTAAAAACGCGGGATGAGGTTCGCAAAAGAGGTTTTCCCGCTCCCGGATTGCCCCACCAGGGCGACGGTTTCACCTGGATGGATGTGGAGGTTGATGTGGCTCAGCGCCTCGCCCTCGGCTTGCGCATACTTGAGAGCCACGTTCTCGAACACCAAGTCGCCTCGGGTGCGGCCGAGCTCGATGGTGCCTATATCTTCCTCGGCATCTTGGTCGATAAGGCTGAATACACTCTCGGAGGCAGCGAGTCCTCGTTGTAGATGCTCACTCACGCCGGCCAAGCGTTTAATGGGTGCGCTCAGCAACAGCATGGCGCCGATGAAGGACACGAACCCGCCCACGGTGGTGAGATCGGCGGACGCTTGCAGGGTCACTTGGTAGATCACGATGGCCGTTGCGATGGCCACCAGCAACTGAGTGATAGGGACGTTGGCCGCGCCAGCGGCGGCCTGCTTCATGAGGAAACCGCGAAACCGGTTGGAAGCCTCGAAAAAACGCTTCGACTCATACTCCTTTCCGCCGAAGATCTTGACCACCTTGTGGCACTCGATGGCTTCTTGCAACACGTTGTTGATCTCGCCCATGGCGTCCTGGCTTCTGCGGCTCATGTGTCTCAATCGAACGTTGAATATGCGCACGACGATGGCGATGGGAGGCACCATGAGAAAGGTAATGACCGTGAGCTTCCAGTTGAGAAATAGCAGCCAGCCCAGCAGGCCGAATACGATCAGGAAATCCTTTATTAGGACATTGACCACCTGCGTCGCGGCGCTGGTGACCTGGGTCACATCGAAGGTGATCTTGGAGATTAAATTCCCCGTCATGCTGTTGTCGAAAAACCCGGTGGGGAGCCGCAAAATCTTGCGGAACATTTCTCCGCGCAGATCGAGCACCACCTTGTTTCCCACCCAGGCGCTGGCGTAGGCGCCCAGGAAGGCGCCGATGCCTCGAATAAAAAAGATTCCGACGATCCCAACGGGAATCCACTTCATCAGGAAGGGATCCTTATGAACGAAGGTGCCATCGAGGAAGGGTTTGATGGCGATGGGCAACACCACTTCTGATGCGGCCACCATGGCGATACCGATGATCGACGCCACGAACTCCACCCAATAGGGCTTGACGTAACCGAGCAGGCGAAGATAGAGCTGTGCGCTGGTCATATTTTTCATGGGCGCAAGATAGCAGACTCTCGAGCGGGCGATCCTCGAACCGCCCGCTAATTAAAAGGCGTCTATTCTTGAAGGCAGGGCGGGTGGGCACCGCGACGGGATTGCGCTCAAGTTCAACCCAGGTTCACCATGATGTGCCGGGCCACCGTGTAGTCCTCCAATCCGTACATGGACATGTCCTTGCCGTAGCCGGACATCTTCACTCCGCCGTGGGGCATCTCGTTGACCAGCATGAAGTGGGTGTTGACCCAGGTACAACCGTATTCGAGGCGGCTGGCGGCCTTCATCCCTTTGCCGATATCCCGGGTCCACACGGAAGAGGCTAGACCGTATTCGGAGTCGTTGGCCCAATCGATGGCCTGCTCCACATCGGTGAAGCGCGTCACGGAAACTACCGGGCCGAAGACTTCCTTGCGCACGATCTCGTCGGATTGCAGCGCTCCCGCAATGAGCGTGGGCTCGAAGTAGAAGCCGCCGCCCGCCCCAGCGTTGCCGCCCGCCACGACCTCCATATGTTTGAGCGCCGCGGCGCGTTCGACGAAACCGCTGACTCTCTCGCGCTGCTTGGCGAAGATCATGGGGCCGATCTCGGAATCTTCGGCCTGCGGGTTGCCGTACTGGATGGACTTCACCGCCGAGGCGAGGCCGGCCACCAGCTTGTCGTGAATCTTGGCGCCCGCGTAGATGCGGCAAGCCGCGGTGCAATCCTGGCCGGCGTT